>JBOHYT010000237.1:0-4659 GCA_050738055.1 Rhodanobacteraceae bacterium | reverse complement strand
AATCCCCGTTTTCGCCGCCCAACTGCGAAGGTTGGGCTACCTGCTGCGCTGCTGGCTTACCGTCCAGAAAATCCGTGAAGTGAAGGAAAAAGTCCTTGGCGGCTGACCCGCCGTCCAATCAGGTGGCACGGGCCAAGGGCTCGCGGACAAAAGGGCCGGCGCAGCCGGCGCTATAAATTGCTTGCGTGCGCAGCGCGCACTTGTGGTTTCCTGTCGCAATGTCCATGGCATCGCTCAGTCGCGGCTGCGGCCGCCGGCGAGCAGCGGGCCGAAGCGAATCAGGAAGTACAGCAGGGTGACCAGCGCCTGCACGGCGCCGACGACGTAGGTCATGCCGGCGGCGGTCAGGACTTTGCGGACGCCGGTGAGTTCGCCTTCATTCAGCAAGCCCAGGGTGCGCAGTTGGCCCATGGCGCGGAAGCTGGCGTCGAATTCGACCGGCAGCGTCACCAGCGCGAACAGCAGCATCAGCGCGATGCAACTCAGGCCCAGCAGGGTGAACCAATACGCCCCGGTCCGGTTGCCGAAGCTGAACAGGGCGACTGCGATGATGAAGAGAATCCAGGAGAAGCCCTGGCCGAGCATCACGCCGGGGGCCATCAGTCGGCGGAAGGCCAGCGGCGCATAGGCATGGGCGTGCTGGATGGCATGGCCGCACTCGTGCGCCGCCACGCCCACTGCCGCGACCGTGTCGCCGTGAAAAACCGGCGAGGACAGATGCACCACGCGCTTGGATGGATCGTAGTGATCGGTGAGTTCGCCGGGAACTTCCTCGACCGGCACGTTTTCGATGCCCTGGGCGGCGAGAATCCGGCGGGCGGCTTCGGCGCCAGTGAGGTGGTTGCTCGTTTCGACCTGGTTCCACTTCTTGAAGGAACTGCGGACCCAGGCGGAACAGGCCATGCCGACCGCCATCACCGGCAGGAACAGTAGCAGGTAGAGCGGGTCGAAGAAGCCCCAGTACAACCCGCCGAAAAATGCGAGTGGCATGTCAGTTTGACTCCCTTGCGCGAGCTCTCAGCGGCTCGCACCTATTTTCCATGCAACTGCTGCGCCAGCCAAGTCTTCGGCCGGCGATTCGGGATGGGGTGGTGGTGGGGCAGGGCGCCAACCAAACGAACTACGGCAGTATAGGGGTCTGAAAGGGAGGGGGAAGGCGGGTTTACAAAACGAAGCTAACTCGATCAGAGCAGATCAGATTGACACGATGAAGGGGCGAAGACCGTTTTACAAAACGAACTACGGTGGCATAGGTTATTTAGCGAAACGAACTAAACGCACATGTGCAATTCATATGCGCATAATAGATCATATTGGGTTTGTTTGGCAGGAACGATGAGAACCGCAGAAATGGATGCCTGTGCCGAATCTTGGTTCGCGGGGGTGAGTCGAAAAGGATGCGTGCGGTGCAGGTCGGGTGGGGTTCGGCGCGAATTGTCACCGCATCCGTAAATTGAGGAGTTCGGGAACCCGAACTGTTACGAGTCTGGGTCGGTCGGAGCGGACGCCTTGCGGAGGTCGCAGGGCGGTGGGCGCGGGGCGTCTTCAATCCGGCTTCGTGGCCGCGGCGGCAGCGGGCAATAGCCTTTCCCTCGGGAAGAGGGCTGCAAGGAGGCCTCGCGGTGGCGAAGCTCATGGAGGATCAGGCGGCAGCCTGCGTCTGACTTCGAACAAGGCGATCAAGGACTGGACCGAGGTGCTGGCCGGCGACGAGGTTATCACCGCGGCGATCCTGGATCGACTGTTGCACGCCAGCCACGTACTCAACCTGCGCGGCGGGGTTTGGGGCTGCTTGGCGGGGGCTCGGCGCGGCGGGTGCCCGGCTCGTCGCCCCAACTGGTAAAGGTTGCCTATAGTTGCGCGGATTTGCGCTGCGTTGCAGCGGGGTGCAGTGCATGGGGTGGGCTGCGGAAAAAATGACCTGGGCGGGAGTCGAACCCACAACCTTCAGCTCCGGAGGCTGAAGGTCACTCATTGGAACCGTTTTATAATCAAATGGTTACGTGATTGAGAGATTTGAACTTGTTGGTTTACGGAGCGTAACGGTTGCGCAATTCTGCGCTCGGTTGCACGCCCTTGCAAACCGCCGCCACGCTGCCCGGCGCCGGATCGCGTTCCTGGCCGCCGTGGCACGACGGTCGAATTGGGCGCAACGTCGTCCGAACCCGGCGCGATCTTGGCCCTCGGCGAGCGGGGAACGCAACGGCTGGCAACTACCGCTTCTCGCCGACTTGCCCTTTGCCTGCATCCTCAATTTTATCCCCTCTCTCCGGCTCCGGAGCCCGCCCGGAGCCTGAAAAACCTCTATGGGATATAAAAGAGGACAGCCTGTTGGTCATCCACCCACTGAGCATGAATACAATTGCAACCACTGCGAAACTGACCAAAATGTCAACAGCACACCCTAGTAGATAAAACTCAGAACTTGACACTTCGCGCGGAGAGAAAGCAGTCGGCATGTTAGCGGTATTTACACTACTACCAATTGGAAATATGGAAGATGGGTACATTGACCGATTCGCTGGCCACGACTGAAACCAAAATGGGAACCCACGATAATCTGTAATGCTAAATTGAAGACTTGGACCATGCATAACGTGTCCGACAGTAAGGTTTAGGTATAAGATCCCGGCTACCGTCACGAGAGCTGCAAGGATCGACAGATTGTGAGAATGGCGGTTTAGTGGCCAGGAAGTTGGTACATGGGGTATCGTAGCGAAGCCCGGCTGGATCTCTGAGTTTCCAATCGATTTATTTCCATGGGAAGTGTCCATACATTTCTCCATTACACTCCTTTGGGCTATCCATTTGACCGGAGTGGTGGCAGAGTTCCGCCCGCGCCGATGGGCCGAAGGTGCTGTGCCTTTCGGAACCGTCGGCGCCCAAAAAGTCGTCACACAGCCGAGCAACTACCGCCGATCACCGGGTGGGCCGTTTCCTGCGCCCTCATTTTTATCCCCTTCTTCCGGCTCCGGATCCCGCGCGGAACCCGAAACGCAATTTTTGTACAGGACAATATTATGCCCTGATCTTCCTCACCGTGCTTCGCCGCTGTGGTCATTTTTGCCGGTTTCCTCCTCGTTTTCCCTACGGACACCTCGCTGGACTACTTCACCTATATCCCACCCTATTGGCGTTTCGAATTCCTCTCTATCGCGCAAGGGCGCCCCCGGATCTTCTACCTCATTTTGATATGCCCATATCGCTGTAACCCCAGAAAGGGAAACTATTATGCCGACGCATGAAATCGCAACTCGCTTGACATCCAAGGATATTTGCAAATTGGTCGACGTTATAACAATACCAAATATAATTGCGAATGGAACGTATAAAGACAGACCCATGGTTCTCAGTAATGACCCCTTTCGACCAAGAACCATAAACATAATTCCAAGAAAAACAACAACTGATACAACAAACCATATTATTAAGTACAGGTATAAATTTTGGGGCACCATGGATAGAAGCGTAATAGGAACTATCCCCAAATAAACACTTGCCGAAATCGACCCTATCCGCGTAAGACAACGACTAAATGAACGCCAGGCACTTAATTCCACGTTTTTCCAATCCTCAATTGTATTTGTTTAGCGGAGGCCTTCATGGGGGAAATCCGCTGCAAGAACCGGTTTTAGGAGGAGAAAACGCTGGGAATTTCTTTGTCGCTCCCCTTTTCTCCTATGAACCATCCCACTAAACGGCTTCAAGACCCGCTAAACAAGTACCCTCCATTTTACCTACTACTTTCCGGTATTTTTGGTAGGTGCAATCACTGGCAAAGTATAGGCCGCCGATTTTTGTGCAGCTTGAATGTACGGCCCCAGGAATATTTCGTATGTTTCTGGATTTTCTAGTAATTCAGAAACCTTTGGGTGCTTGGTAACATCGGCTTCCGACCAAGAGCTTGAATATGGTTCATAATTCGGCTTTACGTTCGCCACCGTCATAGGAGAAGCGTATACATAGTCATATAGAGCACTATATTTATGAAGTGACTCGTGCACAATAGCCGCTGCCTGATCAACTGTGGAAGGAAGTTTCCAGAATGGCTGATAAAGCCAAATGTCCGAGAAACCAGTCATGCCCAAGAATCCCCTGTATGTTTGTGCAATTGCGTTCTTCGATGAGGATGTACACTCAATCGGAACTTGGTATCCGGGAGATGTCCAGCTGCTGGAAACGCCGTGAATATTATCAACTATTGTTTGCATCTCGTCCTTTGTGAGAACACGGCCAATCTTGGAGGTGCTCATTCCGAAAAGGGTATTCACACGCGACTGAAGCTGAGTCTGTGCCAAATTTAATGGTTGCTGTGCTAGCTGTTTTATAAGGCCATTAAGGTCCGCCTCGGCCGCAATCATCGCCCGATAACCATCACAAACTGCAGTCAAAATTGTAGTCATCTGAGCGCAGGTGCAGTTTTCTAGATTTACAGTAATACTTACACCTCCACCGCAATTGACTGTATATGCAATTGTCTCAAGACCCAGTGGATCTATCAGAGAAGAAATAGTTCCATGACAATAAGAAAATATATTCATGCCATCCTTGTAGCCTAACGAATCTCGATTTAAATATCTTCCCAATAATGGGTCTATATACCGATTTTTATAATAATTTAGCATTGCCACTGAATCCCACCTTTGCCCTATATACAGG
>JBOHYT010000236.1:0-5202 GCA_050738055.1 Rhodanobacteraceae bacterium | reverse complement strand
ACGGCACGGTATACTCATGATGGACGGTCTCCAAGGTGAACGAACGGAAAACGGATGCTTGGTAACACCCATTCTCCGACCGAACGCCAAGAACCGTCTTTTCAAAATTTATTTTGGACACGAGTGGAAAAGAGAGTCAAGAATAGCGTCGCGCAAAGACGCGAAGGCGCCAAGTCGCGAAATGCATTTAATCGCTTCGGCCGGACACACTCGGGGCGCGGCGCGGGGAATTAGATGGCTCGCGCGCTTTCTTGGGTTGGCTTTTAAAAAAATCGCGATTTCTCGATGTCTCTGTGCCTCTGTGGTGAACTCGCTTATTTCCCCGCGGCGATGGCTTCTTTCAGGTCGAGTTTCTTTTCGTAGATCGCTTTGCCGATGATCGCGCCGAAACAGCCTTGGTCCTTGCAGCGGCGGATGTCTTCAAGGGTGCTCACGCCGCCCGAGGCGATCACGGGGAAGCGGGTCCACTGCATGAGCTGCGTATAGAACGCGAAGTTCGGGCCCTGCAACATACCGTCGCGGCCGACGTCGGTGGCGATGACTTCGCCCAAGGGCAGGTCGTTGGCGCGGCGCAGGATCGATTCGGCGGAGACTTCGACCGGGATGGTCCAGCCATGCGTGGCGACCTTGCCGTCGATCACGTCGAGGCCCAGCGTGATCGAGCCGGGATGGGTGACGCTCAGTTCGCGCAGAAACCGGAAATCTTCGACCGCGCGGGTGCCGACGACAATCCTTTGCACGCCGAGTTTGGCCAGGGCTTCGGCGGCGGCGTAGGTGCGGATGCCGCCGCCGACTTCGATCGGGACGGGAGTGGCCCGCAAAATCCGCTCGATGACCGGCAGGTTGCGCGGCAGGCCGTCGAAGGCGCCGTCGAGATCGACGACATGGATGCGCTCGGCGCCGGCGGCGGCGAAATCCTTCGCCGGGATGGTCGGATCGTCGAAGTAGGTGGTCTGGTCGTCGGCTTTGCCCTGGCGCAGGCGCACCGCGTGGCCGCCGCGCAGGTCGATGGCGGGTAGAATAAGCATCGCTTGGAAGCCTCAATATAGAAGGAATGCAAAATAATCCTGACAATCCTACCTCATAGGCGATGGATGAAAACCCGCACGCCGGGACGCTACCGGTAGCAGGCACCCCAATAGGTCGGGGGGCGACGGAATAAATGTAAAGAGAGGATTTATGGAAGTGCAACCATTTCTGGTGTTTATGTTCTCAGACTGCCGCGTCCAAGATCTAGACGAAGTCGAGATGCTGATCCGCAGGCAACCACGAAAACCGGACTTCATCATCTACGCGGGCGATGATATTTGCCGCTTCAAACAACCTGGCGGGAGGGACTATTTTGAGGCTATTGCAAATCTCTCTACGCACGGCTTTGGTGCAGTCGCCGGTAACGATGATGCGGCGTCTGCAAAGGACCTCATAACGGGCGAAAAGGTCTACGACTTGCACGAAAAACCTGTGGTACTCGGAGACATTGCCTTCATTGGCCAAGAAGGAGCCGTCCTTGCCGCTGACCGGATTTCGGTTGGAAATTTGCTCTATACCGAGAAACAGATTCGAGCCCACCTAGAGGCCCAATTGTCACAAACCAAAGCGAAAACGGTTGTTCTGGTTAGTCATGCGCCGCCATTCGGTGTATTGGACAAGGCAATTCGATTTGGTAGCGAATCCATCGGCTCGCGCGCTCTTCGAAAAACCATCAATAATCATCCCAGGATTCAGCTAATCGTCTCAGGTCATGTTCACAATCAAGGCGAGCAGGCACAGGTACTTCGCGGCCGGGCGATTTGTGTAAACGTGGCGAGCAACGACAGTCGCGGCGCTCCATTGAGGTCCGCAATTGCAGAGATCACCCCCGGTAGCCCCGTAGAGGTGGCATGGCTTCGAAAGACCTTTCCGCGACATGACCTGCGGAACATTTATCCAATCGGCCCTAAACAGCAGAGAATGCTCAAGCAAAATGGAATTTCAACGGTGGGCAAGCTGGCTAAATGCCAATTAGTAAATCTTCTAAGCCTTGTCGGAAATAAAACTGATAAGGAAAGATTAGCCGCTCTTTACTGCAGGGCGCAGGCTATCTGTACCCAATCCCTTTTCCCAATAAAGGAAATTTCTCCCATCGTTGACCCCATTTACATAGATATAGAGACCGATTCCCTTGCTGCAAATATCGTTTGGCTCATCGGATGTTATAGGAGAGGTCAAAAGCCTGTCCAATTCGTAATGCATTATCCGGATTGCAAAGGTGAGCGGCGCATGCTTGCCGATTTTCTGGATTACCTGTCGGAAGCACCCGGACCAATAGTTTCGTACTCAGGAAGTCGTTTTGATGCCCGTGGAATTATCGGTAGGCTGCGGGAACAGGGTTTTAAGACTCCGGCGCGGCTCACTCAAGACGTTGATTTCATCCACACTCTTCGAAGGTGCATTGCCTTACCCGGCAGGGACTACACCCTAAAGCACGTTGGTAGCGAGCTGGGATTTAAATTTCGCCATCCAGAAAAGGGCGGGGCAGATGTGGCAAGAGCATACCTGAAGGGTATCAGGCGAAAAGGCAAGCGACATCGAGTCCCTAAGTGGTGTTTGGAGTACAACCAGGATGATCTGCTCGCTCTGGATTACATCGTAGGACGGTCAGTAGAGATATCGGCTGGTACCTGTCTGATACCAAGAGTAGGTAGCTCCGTGGCGCGGAATGTTTGGTGCCTGAAGAAGGGGAAATAAGAACGGCGCGTCAAGCCGCGCCTGAGAAAGGCGGCGGACACCTTCGTGTCATTCTCCGCCGCCGCACTCCCTATGCGGATCAGGCGTTTTTGGTTTGGAAGTCGACCATGAACTGGGCGAGGGCTTTGACGCCTTCGCGGGTCATGGCGTTGTACAAACTGGCGCGGATGCCGCCGGCGGAACGGTGGCCTTTCAGGCCGATCAGGCCCGCGGCGGTGGCTTCCTTTTCGAACTTCTTTTCGAGCTCTTCGGTGGGCAACCGGAAGGTCAGGTTCATCGTGCTGCGGTCGGCTTTTTGCGCGTAGCCTTTGTAGAACGCGGGGAAGCGGTCGATGACGGCGTAGATTTCGGCGGCTTTCTCGCGGTTGTGTTTTTCCATCGCGGCGAGGCCGCCCTGCTGCTTCGTGTAGGCCAGGACATTGCGGAGCATGTAAATGCCGAAGGTCGGGCAGGTGTTGTAGAGGCTGTTTTCCTGGATCAGCACATCGTAGCGCAGCATGGTGGGCAGGTCGGTGCGGGCTTTTTTCAGGAATTCGTCGGCGATGATGACGACGACCACGCCGCTGGGGCCCATGTTTTTCTGGGCGCCGGCGTAGATCATCGCGAATTTGCTCACGTCCACCGGGCGGCTCATGATGTCCGAAGACATGTCGCAGACCAGCGGCACATTGCCCACGGCGGGGAAGGTCTGGAACTGGGTGCCGTAGATGGTATTGTTGCTGGTGATGTGGACGTAGGCGGCGTTGGGGTCCAGATCGAGCTGCGTCGGGATGCGGTCGAAGCCGGTGGCTTTCGAAGTGCCGGCAATGCGGGTCTTGCCGAGCAGGTTGGCTTCCTTGATGGCTTTGTCCGCCCAGACGCCGGTCAGGACGTAGTCGGCGCTTTTGCCGCCGGGCAGAAAGTTCATCGGAATCTGGGCGAACTGGAGGCTGGCGCCGCCCTGGCACAGGCCGATGTGGTGGGTGGCGGGGACCTTCAGCAGGTCGCGGACGAGCGCGAGGGCTTCCTGGTGGACGGCGTCGTATTCCTTGCAGCGGTGGGACATTTCCATCACCGACATGCCGGCGTCGGCGAAGTCGAGGAATTCCTTTTGGGCGCGTTCGAGCGCGGGCAGCGGCAGGGTGCTCGGGCCGGCATAGAAGTTATGGACGCGTTGGGTCATGGGGGGAGCCTTTCTTCAAAGGGGCGGACGGTATGGGATTCGGAGCCGTTGCGGAACGTTTGAGGCGAACGCGCGGGACGCTCATTCGGGCGGCAGCGCGAGGTCCTCGGGTGGATCGTCATCCACCGGGGTGCTGTCTTCGTCGAAGAGCAGGTCGTCGGCGGGTTCGGTCTGGCTGCCGGGGCTGGGCTGCGGCCGGGGCGCGGATTGCAGGACGCCGCGGCGGTTGGCGACGGTGCTGCCGATGGTGCGGTGGGTGGGCGAAATCTGCATGATATCGACGCCGGCGGCGGACTGCTGGTAGTCGACCTTGAGTTTTTTGCCGACGAGGTGGAACAGCCGTTCGTGGAACCAGGTGTCGCGCGGCGCGGTGATGAGGGCTTGGAGGCCGGGCTTGACGTTTTCCTTGCGGCGGTCGGTTTTGTCGGAGATGTTGATGTTGAGGGTCAGGTTGGGGTAGCCGTAGCAGACGGCAAGGACGGTGCGGCAGTAGGCCGGGGGGCGTTCTTTTTCGCCGCGGGAATTTTCGATGCGCACCACGAAGTCGGCGATCGAGACGTAGTTGGCGTCGCGGTCGGGTTCTTTGTAGTTGCAGCCGAGGTCCATGATGACCTCGCGGTAGAACCGCAGGCCGAGTTGCTGGCGGTTTTTGGACCAGCAGGCGACGGTACCTTCGAAAATCATGGTTGACGGCGTCCTTTGAACGGCTCCGCGCCCAGTCGCAGCGAATGACGTCAGAGACGGAGAGGTCGATTTGCATCGGGATCGGGACGGCGCGAACCGCGGCCGCGGCTCGCGACGTCTCTAAAATAATAGGGAAACCCGCCGTGGCAACTCGGGGCGGTGGAATTGATTTTCGTGGCCTCAGGGGGTGGCCTCAGGGGCCACTACCCTACCGGCATCCCTTCGGGTTGCCGAGTCAATTTTCAGAACGAGGCTTGGGGTCGCTCCCGTCGGTCGCGGGGAAGCGCTGGAGGGGGGGGGCCTCAGGGGCCACGACCCTACCGGCATCGCTGCGCGTTGCCGACTTCCTGCACATTTGAATTCTGGGGTATCGCTCCCGCCGGTCGCGGAGATCACGGATCACCGGGCGCGCCAACGAAAAGGCGCCGGCGAAAACCGGCGCCGTTAACGCTCTTCCTCAGTCTTTCTCGTTCGTCTTCCTCCCCCTGATCCCCCTGTCTTTCTCTGTGGCTCTGTGTCTCTGTGGTGAAATTCTCTTGCGCTATTTGGTAACGTAGGTCGCGATGCAGTCGATTTCGACCAGCGAATCGGCCGGCAGACGCGCCGCTTGAATCGTCGATCGCGCCGGC
>JBOHYT010000235.1:0-10973 GCA_050738055.1 Rhodanobacteraceae bacterium | reverse complement strand
ATTGGCCGTCCTGAAGTCGACGATGGCCACGGAGCTTGATCCGAAGATGCCCGTGAGCAGCCCGCCCGCTCGAACCTCCGCCCCGGTGCCGAAATCGAAGCCCATTCCGAGCAATCCGTGATCATGGTAATGGGCCGCCGATTGGGCCACCATGTTGATCAGGCGACCGAAACGCCCGCGTTGGTAAAAGTGCTGGTCGAGTAGTACGCCGGGCAGACCGAATGCCAGTCCGCGTTGGCCATCGCCACCGTCTGCCCACCACACGCTGACCGCCCCTTGGTCAAGCTCGGATGTGTCATCGAAGCCTGGCGAGTAACCCGCCACCATGTTGCGGGACTCCACTGAATCGCCGGCACTGGTTCCACCAAAAGCCACGCCACGTTCATGGGCTGCCTGCATGGCCGATTCGACCGGTGAGCCCGCCATGACGCGCATCGCGACATCCTGATCTCCGCCCAGGAAAAACACGCCTGCCACGTCTGGCGCGGAAAAAAGAGCGCTGTTGTCGCGATTCAACGCATCCGCGCGGTCAAGCAGAGGAACCAACTGGGCAGTACACCGCATCGCGGGAGCCTGGAGCACCGCACCGCATGCCGACTGGATGAGCGCAGTGCGGTTTCGGGCAAGCTGGAGATTGGCTTGGCGCTCATTCGGATTATCGCCGTAGGCAGTCGGCACGACGAGTATCTTGATGTCCCTTCCGGGAGCGGCATTCACGACGACCCGCGCAAAGCCCTTCAGCGATGCCTGGGTGTAGCCACCGCCGATGGGAACGAACGAGCCCGGAGAACGTTGGGTTGCCTGCGCGATCGGCAACAACAGCCAGCACGGAATCGCAAGCGCAAGGAGTTGTTTCAGGGCGGCCTTCACGAGTGAACTGTAACGATTGATCCAGGAGCAATTTTGCGGGTCGCGTCGAAGTATTTCCACTTCACGGGCTTGCCAGCGTCCGCTTCGTAAACGGGACGTTTTGTTCCTTTTCGGACGTCTACCAGCGCGGCGGTCGGTGGGCTTGCTGAAGCATTTGGCTTATGCGCACCCCGCCGGCGGTCTCGCCGGTCAGAGCTTGGCGGCGAGCCGCGTGGCTTGTGCGATGGCGCGTTTCGCGTCGAGTTCGACCGCGACATCGGCACCGCCGATGACGTGGGTCGTGATGCCGTGTGCGATCAGTTCGTCCGCCAAGGTTCGATTGGACTCCTGTCCTGCACAGATGATGATGTTGTCCACGGCCAGTGTGTCCGGTTTTCCGGCACGCACGATGTGCAGGCCGGCATCATCGATCTTCGTGTACGTCACGCCGCCGAGCATCTTGACGCCCTTGGCCTTGAGTGCGGCGCGGTGCACCCAGCCGGTGGTCTTGTTGAGACGTTTGCCGGGGCGGCCGGCGGTACGCTGCAGCAGCCATACGTCGCGCGGCGAGCGCTCCGGGGCGGCCTGGCCAAGCCCGCCGCGTTGCTGCAGCGTCACGTCGACCCCCCACTCGCGCGTCCAGCGCAGGATGTCGGTGGTGGGTGATGGGGCGTCCTGGGTGAGGAATTCAGCGACGTCGAAACCGATGCCACCGGCGCCGATGATCGCGACGCGCCTGCCGACCGGCTGCACGCCCATGACGGCGTCCCGGTAGCCCATCACCGACGGGTGACCCTGCCCTGGAATGCGCGGGTCGCGAGGCGTCACCCCCGTCGCAATGACCACGGCATCGAAATGCCCGGCCTGCAATACGGTTGCATCGGCGCGCGTATCGAGATGGACCGCGACGCCCAGCGCGGCGAGCAAGTTGCCCCAGTAGCGCATCGGTTCGACGAATTCCTCCTTGCCGGGAATCCGCCGCGCAAGGTTGAATTGCCCGCCGATTTCGCCCGCCTGTTCGTACAGCGTGACCGCGTGGCCGCGTTGTGCCAGGGTCGTTGCGCAGGCAAGACCGGCCGGACCCGCGCCGACCACAGCAAACCGCTTGCTGGCGCGGAGCGGCGCGTCGACCAGTTCGGTCTCGTAGCAGGCGCGCGGGTTCATCAGACAGGTCGCGCGCCGGTTTTCGAACACGTGGTCGAGGCAGGCCTGGTTGCAGGCGATGCACGGGTTGATGAGGCCGGCCCGTCCGTTGCGCGCCTTGTTGACCCAGTCCGGGTCGGCCAGGAAGGTGCGAGCCATGGAGATCATGTCGGCGTCGCCATGGGCCAGCACGCTCTCGGCGACCTCCGGTGTCGTGATGCGGTTGGCCGCAATGACCGGAATGCCGACGTGGTCCTTCATGCGCCGGGTGACCCAGGTGAACGCGGCGCGCGGTACCGATGTGACCACGGTCGGGATACGCGCCTCGTGCCAGCCGATGCCGGTGTTGATCAGCGTCGCGCCGGCGGCCTCGACCTGCCGGGCAAGCGCGACGACTTCGTCCCATGCCTGCGCACGATCGACCAGGTCGAGCATCGACATTCGATACATGATGATGAAGTCGCGGCCCACGGCCTCGCGCGTGCGCCGCACGATTTCGATCGGGAAGCGCATGCGGTTTTCCGCCGATCCGCCCCAGCGGTCGCTGCGCTGGTTGCTGCGTTCGGCCAGAAACTGATTGATCAAATAGCCTTCCGAGCCCATGATCTCGACGCCATCGTAGCCGGCCTCGCGAGCGAGTCGTGCGCAACGCACGAAGGCGTCGATCGTGCGTTCGACGCCGCGCGCCGACAATGCACGCGGCGTGAAGCGGACGAGCGGCGACTTGATGGCCGAAGGTGCGACGATCAGGGGGTGTACGCCGTAGCGCCCCGCGTGCAGGACCTGCAGGCAGATGCGCGCGCCTGCCGCGTGCACGCTGTCCGTGATGCGACGGTGCGCGCGCATCTGGCGGCGCGACGCAAGCCGGCTGCCCAACGGTTTCAGCCAACCCTGGATGTCGGGCGAGAAGCCGCCCGTGACCATCAGGCCGACCCCGCCGCGTGCGCGCGCGGCAAAATACTCGGCAAGTTTTACGAAATCGCGGGTGTGGTCTTCCAGCCCCGTGTGCATCGAGCCCATCAGCACGCGGTTCGGCAATTGGCAGAAGCCGAGATCGAGTGGTTCGAACAGGTGGGGGCAGTCCGTCACCGCGGCATTGTTGGTGCTTGACATCGGCGCGAGCATGCTGCGGAAGAGGACCGGCCGCAAGGATCGTGCGGCGCCGTCACATGCGCTTCAGCACGAGCGCGCCGTTGGTACCGCCGAATCCGAACGAATTGGAAATGGCAACGTCGACCTTGCTGGTGCGCGCGGTGTTGGCGACGAAATCGAGATCACAACCCTCACCGGGGGCGTCGAGGTTGATGGTGGGAGGCAAGACGTTGTCGCGGATGGCCAGCAGCGTGAAGATCGCCTCGACGCCGCCCGCCGCGCCCGCCAGGTGGCCGGTCACCGACTTGGTCGAGCTGACCGCCAGACGCGCCGCGTGCGCGCCGAACACACGCTTGATCGCACGCACTTCGGCAAGGTCACCCAGTGGCGTCGAGGTGCCGTGGGCGTTTACATATTGCACGTCGGACGGATTCACGCCCGCGTCGGCAAGCGCGTGCGCCATGCAAAGCGCCGCGCCGTCCCCGCTCTCGCTCGGCGCGGTGATGTGGTGGGCGTCCGCGCTCATGCCGAAGCCTGCGAGTTCGGCGTACACGTGCGCACCCCGCGCTTTCGCGTGTTCGTATTCCTCCAGCACCACGATGCCGGCGCCGTCGGACAACACGAAGCCGTCGCGGTCGCGGTCCCATGGCCGGCTGGCCCGGGTGGGTTCGTCATTGCGGGTGCTCGTCGCATGGGCCGCGCAGAATCCGCCGATGCCGTCCGGGCTGATCGAATGCTCGCAGCCGCCGGCGACCATCACGTCCGCGTCGCCGTACTGGATCACCCGCAGCGCGAGGCCGATGTTGTGGGTTGCGGTGGCGCACGCGGTCGCACAGGAGAAGTTCGGGCCTTTCATCCCATACTTGATCGACACGTAGCCGGCAACCATGTTGATGGCCGTGGCGGGAACGTAGAAGGGCGATACCTTGCGTGGCCCCCCCGCACGCAGGGCCATCGTCGTGCGCTCGATGGTGGAGATGCCGCCGATGCCGGCACCGATCGCGACGCCGGCGCGAGTTGCGTTGGCGTCGCGTATTTCAAGGCCGGCGTCGGTCATCGCCTCGGTTGCACCGGCGATGCCATAGAGGATGAAGGGGTCCATCTTCTTGACCTCCTTCGGCGCGACATACGCCGTCGGGTCAAAATTCCTGATCTCGCCGGCAATGCGCGTGGGAAACGCGCTGGCGTCGAACTGCGTGATCGGACCGATGGCGCTCACGCCTTCAATCACGTTTTTCCAGGCCGTCGCGACATCGTTGCCGACCGGCGAGACCAGGCCGATGCCGGTGACCACCACGCGCCGCTTGCTCATGTCGTCTCCGTATTCTGCGGCTTCCATGGCCGGCGCGAGCGGCGGATATTGGCTTCCGCGCGAGGAACGCCGCGCCCCGTGATGCCCTTGGTGCGGTCAGGCCGCCACGCAACCCATGATAATGCCATGTTGCACGTGGTCCCGGGATGCTTCGATCGCGCCCGCGTCATGCTTCAGGCGTGGATTTGGTTTCGATGAATGGCGGCGAGACGATGCTGAGCCCGCCGTCCACGAGCACGGTCGTGCCCGTGATGTAGTCCGCCTCATCGGACAGCAGGAACGCGGCGGCGGCGGCCATCTCGTCGGCGGTCCCGACCCGGCGCCTCGGAATCTTCGCGACCACGCTTTCCATGGGCGGAACGCGCGGCTGGTTATAGAAGTAGTGCAGCGAGTCCGTTTCGATCAGCCCGCCGCTGACGGCGTTCACCGTGATGCCCTTCGGTCCGTACTCGTTGGCCATGAAGCGCACCCACGTCTCCAGCGCCGCCTTCGCCGAGCCGAGGTTCGCGTAGGTCACGAAGGTGCGCTGGCTGCCGTAGCTCGACAGCGCCAGGATCCGGCCGCCGGACGGCATGAGGTTCGCGGCATGCTGGGCGCCGAGCACGAACGCCTGCACGTTCAACGCGAAGCTGCGTTGCAGGTGGTGCGGCTTGTACTCGCCCAGATATTTGAACGCGCTGGCCCCGGCGTTGGACACGAACAGGTCGAGCTTGCCGTAGCGATCCCTGATCTGCGCGAACAGCGCGTCGATCTGCGCCGGATCCTCGAGATCCGCCTGCAGCGCGATGGCGTTGCCGCCGGCCTGCTCGACCTCGGCCACCGTGGCCTCGGCGGCTTCCATGCGCTGCTTGCAGTGCACGATCACCGTTGCGCCGCCGCGGCCGAGCCGCAACGCGATCGCCTTGCCGATGCCCCTGGAGCTGCCGGTGACCAGCGCCACCTTGCCTTCGAATGCCATTCAATTTCCCTCGTGCAGCGACTTGTGCAGCAACCCGCGTGCGATCACCGTCTTCTGGATTTCGTTGGTGCCTTCCTCGAACCGCTGGGCCCTCGCGTCGCGGTACACGCGCTCCATCGGCGTCGCCGCAAAGTACCCGATGCCACCGTGGATCTGCAATGCCTTGTCGGTCACGCGCTGCAACATCTGCGTGGCGAACAGCTTGGCCATCGAGGATTCCACGACGTGGTCGCCGCCGGACTCCCACTCGCGCGCGGCCCAAACCGTGAGCTGCTTTGCAGCGGCAAGGTCGGTCGCCATTTCCGCGAGCATGAACCGGATGGCCTGGCGCTCGGCGAGCGGCTTGCCGAATGTCACCCGCGCAAGCGCACGTTCGCGCGCGAGATCAAGGGCGCGTGTCGCCAGGCCCACGCAACTCATGGCAACCGAAATGCGGCTCGGCGCAAGGAAGCCTTCGAAGGCGACCCGCAGGCCTTCGCCTTCGGCGCCGAGGCGGTTGGCGACGGGTACCGGCGTGTCGTGGAAAACGAGGTGCGCGTGGTCGGTGCCATGTACGCCCATCGACTCGGGCATCTCGTTGGCGGTGAGGCCGGGTGCGTCACGTGGCACCAGCAGCGCGACGGTGCCCTCGCTGCCGTGGGTGCCTTCCAGCCGCGCGAACAACAACAGATAGTCGGCGATCATGCCGAAGGTGATCAGGTGCTTTTCGCCGCTGAGGTAATAGGTGTCGCCTTCGCGGCGCACGCTGCACCGGATGTCCGCGCCGGTGCCGGCGTTCGGCTCGGTGAGCGTGAAGGCAACCTTGATGTCGCCAGCCACCAGCGGCTTGGTGAAGCGCTCGCGCTGCCCGGGCGATGCCAATTGATCCACGGCCCGCCAGATGCCATTCACCACGTGCACGATCATGCGCAGCGACGCGTGCATCTGCGCGAACAGCTCCATCAATTCGAGATAACGCGAAAATTCGATGCCGAGCCCGCCCAGTTCCGCCGGCGCCGCCAGGCGCAGGTAGTTGCGCTCGCGCAGCTCGCTCCATACCGCGGGGTCGACCTTGCGCTCACGTTCGATCTGCTCGCCGATCTGCTCGCCCCGGCCGCGCACGAAGGCGGCGATGTCGGCTTTCAGCGTCTGGAATTCGTTCTCGTTCATCGGAATTTCGCAGCCCTCTGTCGCAAAAGGTATTTCTGGATCTTGCCGCTTGGCGTGCGTGGCAATTCGGTCACGACTTCCACGCGTTCCGGCCAGTAGGTCTTCGTCATGCCGCGTGCCTCGAGGAAGCTGCGCACGTCGGCGAGCGTCAGCGCTGCGCCGTTGCGCAAGACCACAAAGGCGCAGGCGCGCTCGCCCAGGCGCGGGTCGGGCATCGCCACGATCGCGACCTCTGCCACCGCACGGTGCTCGTACAGCAACTGCTCGACTTCGGCCACGGGCACCTTCTCGCCGCCGCGATTCACCACGTCCTTGATGCGTCCGGTGATGCGGATATAACCATCCGCGTCGGCGACCCCGAGGTCTCCGGTGTCGAACCACCCATCCTCAGTGATGACCTGCCGGTACCACTCGGGATGGTGCAGATAGGCAATGAACATGCAACGGGTCTTCACTTGGAACCGTCCCTCGGTACCGGGCGGCAACACGCCGCCATGCTTGTCCACGATGCGCAGGTCCATCTCGGGCAGCAGCCGGCCGTCCGTCTGCCAGGCCTTCTCCGGGGGATCGTCGGGCGTCCCGGCCGTCACGAGGCAGCCCTCGGTCGTGCCCCAGGCGCCGCACACGCTGGTGCGCAGCACATCGCGCGCCTCCTGGGCCAATGGCCGGGGAACGGCGGCGCCGGTCGCGACGAACATGCGCAGCTGGTCGGGCCGGCGACCTTCGATCTTCACCTGTTCCACCAGATCCACCAGGAATGGCGTCGCGGCCTGCACGAAGGCCACCTTCCAGCGGATCATCAGGTCGAGCGCGATGCGCGGGTTCCACACGTCCTGGTACACCGCCGTCGCGCCAAGCATCAGCGCGAGCCACATGCCGTACAGGAAACCGGTCTGGTGCGCGCACGGCGAGGGAACGTAGACCGTGTCTTGCGCACTCAGGCCGAAATGCCGGATGTGCAACAGGTTCGCCTGGATCAGCGTGTTGTGGATATGCAACACACCCTTCGGTTCGCCCGAGGTGCCGGAGGTATACAGCAGTTGCGTGGGGGCGTCGGGAGACGGCCGGGCTGCGTCGAGCGCCTGCGGGTCGGGATCGCCATCCAGCAGTGCGTCGAACGGTTCGGCCCATGCGGGTACCTTGTCACCCACGACGTACACCCGCTCCAGTCCGGGCAGCGCAGCGCGCAGCTTCTCGACCATCGGGGGGTAGGCGAATTTGTGGTAATGGTCCGCGATGACGAGCACGCGGCACGCGGATTGTCCCAGCATGAGCCGCAGTTCGCGCTCACGAAAGATGGGCATGAGCGGGCAACTGATCGCGCCGACGCGCACGAGCGCGAGTTGCAGCGCCACGAACTCCCAGTAGTTCGGCAACTGGAAGCAGACGACCTCGTTCGGTCGTACGCCGGCCCGCAGCAGGCCGGTCGCGATGCGGTCCACCCAACGGGCGAGCTCGCTGAATGTCAGCGCGGTCTTCCGGCCCCGGCTTTCATCCACCACGGCCACGCGGTCTGGCGTGCGCGTGGCATGTTCGCGGAGATAATCGGTGATGAGGCGGTCCGGCCACTCGCCCTGGAACAGCTGGGGGTAAACGGACGCCAGCGCCGTGGCGTCAAGCATTCACCACCTCGCGCAGACGGTAGGCCCGTTCGGCCCGTTCGATCCGCATGTCGAGGCCGAGGCGGTTCATGTCGTCCAGGAAATCGGGATAGGAGATGCGGTACGCGTTGGGGAAGGTGAGCGTCGTCAGCCCGTTCGTCCGCGTGCCGGCGACGGCAAGCGACATCAGTACCCGATGGTCATTGAACGAGCTCAGCGCGGTGGCGCGAAGGCGGTCCACGCCCTCGATCTCGATGCGGTTTTCCGTTGCCGTCATTCTGGCGCCCATCTGAACCAGTTGCATCGATGCACGCACGCGGTCGGATTCCTTGCGCCGCGCGTGCGCGACGTTCTCCAGCACGGTGCGGCCCTTGGCCAGCGCGGCGGCCACGCACAGGGCGGGCAGCGCGTCCGGAAAATCCGTGCAATCGATCCGGGTGCCACGCAGGCGCCGCCCCGCCGTGACCACGTGCAACTCGCGCACATGGTCCTTGAAGTTCAACGGCGCACCCATGCGGGCAAGCGTGTTGAACAGCTCGCGCTCGGGATGGTCCTCGCAGCTCGAGGTGGCGGTGAACAGCACGTCGCTGGGATGGATCGCCGCTGCGACGAGGCCATAGGCCGCCGAGGAGACATCCGAGGACAGCACCAGCCTTTCCGGGGCGGTGTAGCTTTGGCCGTGGCGCACCATCCAGGTGCGTTCGTCCGGTGATTGCTCGATCTCGATGCCGAACTCGCGCATCATGCGCACCGTGAGCTCGACATAGTGACGCTCGTTGAACTCGCCCACGATCTGGATGGTGGTGTCGTGGGTTGCAAACGGCGCGACCAGCAGCAGGCCGGACACCCACTGCGACAACATGCCGTTGATCTCGATGCGCCCGCCCTTCGGCAATCCCGGGTAGACGGTGACCGGCAGGCGGTTGTTGCTGGCTTCCACACGGATGCCGAGCAGTCGCAGGCTCTCCAGAAGCTCGGCAATCGGCCGGTTGCGCAGTTGCATCTCGGCATCGAACGTGACCGGTCCGTGCTCCGAGAGGCATCCCAGTCCGACCATGAAGTAGGCCGTACTGCCACTGCTGCCAAACGGGACATCGGCCTTGCGCGGGTCGTAGCGGCCACCGTGGACCACGTAGCCTTCTGGCGTGACGTCAATGCGCGTACCGAGTGCACGCAGCGCCCGGATCGTGTACTGCACGTGCCTGGCGTTGCTGTGGCCGATGACACGTGTGGCGCCCGCGGCAAGCGAGCCCATGATCAGGGCGCGGTGCGCGTGGTATTTGGAAGGCGGAACCCTAATTGTGCCTTGCAGTGGCCCGTTTGTGCCGCGGACATGAAGGTAGTTCAATGGCCCAACTCCGTTTTTTGAGTGCCCGGGTGGCAGCAACCCGCTCCGATCGGTTCAACCCGCAGTACTCGCCGCCAACGAAGGCGCGACCACGTGAGCCAAATGTTAACGCAATTTCCGTCAATGCGTGATGAAGCTGCGCCCGCGCGTCTGGGTGCCGACAGGCGGCCAATTGTGCACCGGCACCGGCTGAGCGCTCAACCCTTGCCGAACGCAACCACACAATTCTGCCCGCCGAACCCGAACGCGTTCGCAATCGCATGCCGCACGGCTTGCTGGCGCGCGGTATTGGGCACGTAGTCGAGGTCACACGCGGGGTCGCGCGTGTGGTAGTTGATGGTCGGCGGGATGACGCCGTCGCGGATGGCCAGCACGCACGCGAGCGCACCGAGCGCGCCGGCGGCCCCGATCAGGTGCCCGGTCATGGACTTGGGCGCGGACACGGCCACGTGCCTGGCAGCGGCGCCCAACGCCTGGTGGATCGCGCGGGTTTCGGTTCGGTCGTTGGCCTGGGTGGAGGTGCCGTGCGCACAGATGTAATCGACCTCGGACGGAGCGAGCCGGGCCGCCTCGAGTGCGCGCCGGATCGCCCGCGCCGCGTATTCGCCACTCGGCTCCGGGGCCACGATGTGGAAGCCATCGCAGGTGAGTGCGCCGCCCAGTACCGCGGCGTATGCGCTTGCGCCGCGGGCCGCCGCGTGGCTCCGGCGCTCCATCACGAACACGACGGCACCCTCGCCGAATACGAACCCGTCACGGTCCGCGTCGAACGGCCTGCTGGCTTCCTCGGGGGCACCGTTTCCGGGCGAGAGGACGCGCATCGCACCGAGGCCGGCGAACATCGCCGAGGTGATCGAGGCGTCGGCGCCACCGGCGATGACGATCTTCGCTTCGCCGGCCTGCAGCCACCTGCGCGCCTCGAGCAGTGCGTAGAGGCCGGATGCACAGGCCAGCGCGCTGGCGTTGACCGGTCCGTGGGCATGCAGGTCGATGGCGACTTCGCAGGCGGGCATGTTGGTGATGGCCGCGGGCACGAACGCCGGACTGACGTGGCGCGGTCCTCCGGCCAGCAGGGCCTCGGTGGCGGTCTGCACCTCGGCAAATCCCGACACGGCGCAGTTGACGATCACCCCCGCATCGAGCTCGGTCAGATCCTCCGGCAACCCTGCGTCGCGAATCGCTTCGCGGGCGGCGACCACCGCAAGCTGGCTCGCACGCGAAGAGCGTTTGCAGCGTTTGGGAGTGAAGTGATCGGCCGGGTCGAAACCCTTCACCTCGGCGGCGATCGACGTCGTCATGCCGGTTGCATCGAACAGCGTGATCGGGGCGACGCCGCTCCTGCCTTCCTTGAGCGCCCTCCAGGTTGCCGGCCACGAATTGCCGATGGGCGTGAGCGCCCCGATTCCCGAGATGACGATTGGATCCTCTTCCACGTCTCGACCTTGGCTCGTTGTTTTACGAATCGCCCCGCGCAGCGCGCATGGTTTCCCCGCGCCGATGGCCTTGCGGCGCATCCGCCGA
>JBOHYT010000234.1:0-2600 GCA_050738055.1 Rhodanobacteraceae bacterium | reverse complement strand
GCCTGCCCAAGCAGCTCGACGAGGAAGTCGCGCGGCTGCACCTCGCGCAAATCGGCGTCAAGCTCACCAAGTTGTCCAAGGACCAGGCCGACTACCTCGGTGTGCCGGTGGAAGGGCCGTACAAGGCCGAGCATTATCGTTATTGAGCGGTAGCCCGGTCCAATCGCGCGCCCGTTCGCGCCGGCGCGATCGCCGCCGGCGCGCAGGGCTCAACCCTGCGCCCGGCCAAAGAACATCAGGTAGACCAGGCGCCCGTTTTCGAGGCTGTCGCCGAAACCCTGACCGGCGTTGTGCCACAGCCATGGCCGCAACAGCACCCGCCGGTTGTAGCGCATCGGCACCTGCATCGTCAGTTCCCACTTCGAATCGTCATTGCTGCCCTTCTCGATGATGTCGGCGTACATCGCCGCCGGCGTCGCATAGCCCATCGAGGCCAGTTCCTGCGCGTCGTACGGCGCCCAATCGGTAGGCGCCGGCCGGTGTGGCGGAAAAACGCCGTGCCGCCGCTGCAGTCCTCGGGGCGGCTCAAAAAAGGATTCCCGACCAGTATGCCGCGTGGTCGATGTGCACCTTCGCGCCGCCGCGGTCGCCGGCCAGCCTGATCGCGCACTTGCCGTGGCACTCCGGTGGCGTCAATAGCCGCAGCGATTCACCCACGCAACGGGAGACCTCCGAAACCAGTCCGTCGAGGTCGATGCGTTCGACCGAATTGCGCCCCGGGAAGGCGCCCTGCTGTTCCGGATAGGTCAAGCGCAGGGCCATGTTGCGCAAGGAACTGATGTCGTCGAGAAAGTCGTCCACGACGACGAGGCTGGTGGGCATGCCTCAATGCGACCGGCGGCGAGACGACCTTGGATAGTAACCGCCAAGCTCGCCCGCCCGCGTCCGCGACGCGCGACGCCCACCTCAAAACCCCGACGGCACGTACCTGAACCGCTGCATTTGCTCCCGATGGTCGTTCACGACGCGCCGCACCTGCTCGCTGCTCAGTGCTTCGCGCCACTGGTTCGCGCGCCCTTTGTTGAAGAACACGGTCTTCTCGTCCACGGCTTCGACAAAGCCGTGCTTCTTTTCCAATGCTGCCAGTATCCGGAATGCGGCGTGGCCGACGGCGCGCCCGATTCGCGCTTTGTCATGGCCGAAGCCGATGAGCCTGGCAGCCTTCGCGAAATGCTTTTCCGGCTTCTCAAGCAAATCTTCATAACGCAGGACAATGACCCTTCCCGGGAAGCGGGCAGTCATGTCCGCCCAGCTCTTCACGTGCGACGACCATGAGCCTATGAAATCGCTGGCGAAGGACTCATCGTTGATCGACGCGACCCGTTCATCGCCCAAGCGCTCGATCGCCTCATCGGCGGTCAGGCCGAAGTGATGAGCCATGCTCGTCGCGACATCCAGCGGGTTGCGCACCGCGTAGATCGCACCAGAGCTGACCTGCCAGTTGACCAGCGGGTGTCCGTCGATGCTCCCGTTGAAGTTGTGCGTCTTGACCAGCTGCGTCCCCTGCGCGCGCTGCGCAATCAACGCATGCACCGGTGCGCGAAGCGCGGCCAGCTCGTCCGCGCGCAAGGTCGTGCTGGGCTTGCCAGCCAACTCGGTGAAGCGTCCCGCAAGAGCCTCGGCGTCCCCATAACCGCGCAATTCATTGGGTTTCAGCGGAACCGCGCGGTCGGCAAGCAAATTGGCAAGAAACGCCCGCAGCCACGTATTGCCGGATTTCGGATAGGAAGCGAGCCAGAGAATGTTGCCCATGCGCCGTCGTTCGCCAAGATGACGATCATCGAGTACTCGCGAGAGTCAACGTGGCCGCTCGGCCACGGGCGATCCGCGCAACCGTGCCGAACCTGATCCATGCGCCACGCCGAGGCCCACGCCAATGGCATCCCCGCCGAGCAACCGGATCGGATATTGTGGCACGGTACTGGGATGATAATGGGTTCCGGCCGGAGACAGAGTCCAATGCAGTTGCAAGTTCCATTCGTGCAGTTGCCACTGCACTTCGATGCTCGCACGCTCAAGGCGGAGGCGGGAGCCATTAGTCAGGACGCCTGGCGAGAGCACCCGCAAAAATATCCCGGGAACTACGCGCTGCCCCTGATCGCAGTAGATGGCGACCCCGACAGCGACGAGATCGCGGGCCCGATGCGCGCCACCGGACATCTGCAGCGTTGCCCCTACCTGCAACGCGTGCTCGCACGGCTGGGTGCGGTATGGGGTCGCACGCGGTTGATGAAACTCGCGCCGGGCGCTGAGGTCACGCCGCACGCGGACATCAACTATTACTGGCGCGACCGCGTCCGCGTTCACGTACCGATCGCGACCGGTCCCGAGGTCCGATTCATATGCGGCGATGCCGAGGTGAACATGGCAGCGGGCGAATGCTGGATTTTCGACACCTGGCGACCGCATCGCGTACTCAATCCAACCCCACGCGACCGTATCCACCTAGTGGCCGACACGGTGGGCGGCGACTTGTTCTGGAGCTTGGTCGAACACGGCCGCGCCCCGGGCCACGGCGTGCCTGGCAACTGGCAAACGTCGGACTTCCCTTGCGATAGTGCGCACGATGCCGCGCCGAACCTGGTTTTCGAATCGATGAA
>JBOHYT010000233.1:0-17575 GCA_050738055.1 Rhodanobacteraceae bacterium | reverse complement strand
GGTCTTGACCCGCCATCCGCCACATGCCATCCGTCGGCCGGAGCGGGCGAGAACAGGCGGCGGGTCAAGACCCGCCCTACGCGTTGGGGTGGTGTTTCACACCCGGCATCTCCCGACGCTGCACGGCCGCGCTGCGCGCGCGTTCGCTTCTCTCCGCCCTTCGTTCCGGAGGGGGTGTGGCCAGAAAGAGCAAACGCGGCGTGCGCGCCACGGCGTTCGTCAAGCAGCGTCGCCCTCGGCGCGCGATTGCTGCTGCAGGTTGCCGCGGTAGATGAGGTACGGCTCGGCCTGCCCGTTGATCACCGCCTCGTCCACCACGACCTTGCTGACGTGCTCGAGCGAGGGCAATTCGTACATCGTCTCGAGCAGGACGCTTTCGAGAATCGTGCGCAGGCCACGCGCGCCGGTCTTGCGCTTGATCGCGCGCTTGGCGATCGCGACGAGCGCATCGGGCCGGAACTCGATATCGACGTTCTCCATGTCGAACATCTTCTTGAACTGCTTGGTGATCGCGTTCTTCGGCTCGGTGAGGATCTTGCCCAGTGCGTCCTCATCCAGTTCGTCGAGCGTCGCGACGACCGGCAGGCGCCCGACGAACTCCGGGATCAGGCCGTACTTGACCAGATCCTCGGGCTCGACGTTGGCCAGCAGCGCGCCGACGTTCTGCCTGCGTTCCTTGCTGCGGATTTCCGCCACGAAGCCGATGCCGGTGGTCTCCGAGCGCTGCTGGATGATCTTCTCCAGCCCGGAAAACGCGCCGCCACACATGAACAGGATGTTGCGGGTGTCGACCTGCAGGAATTCCTGCTGCGGATGCTTGCGGCCGCCCTGCGGCGGCACCGACGCGACGGTGCCTTCGATCAGCTTCAGCAGCGCCTGCTGCACGCCTTCGCCCGACACGTCGCGGGTGATCGAGGGGTTCTCGCTCTTGCGCGAGATCTTGTCGATCTCGTCGATGTAGACGATGCCCGTCTGCGCCTTCTCGACATCGTAGTCACACTTCTGCAACAGCTTCTGGATGATGTTCTCGACATCCTCGCCGACGTAACCCGCCTCGGTGAGGGTGGTTGCGTCCGCGATCGTGAACGGCACGTTGAGCATCCGCGCCAGCGTTTCGGCAAGCAGGGTCTTGCCGCAGCCTGTCGGACCGATCAGCAGGATGTTGGACTTGGCCAGCTCGATGTCGTCGTTCTTGGCGCGCGACTCCATCCGCTTGTAATGGTTGTATACCGCGACGGCGAGCGACTTCTTGGCGCGGGTCTGCCCGATCACGTACTGATCGAGCGTTTCCATGATCTCGCGCGGCTTGGGCAACTGGGTCCGGCCGGAGGCGGCTTTCTCCTCCAACTCCTCGCGGATGATGTCGTTGCACAGCTCGACGCATTCGTCACAGATGAACACGCTCGGGCCCGCGATCAGCTTGCGGACCTCGTGCTGGCTCTTTCCGCAGAACGAGCAATACAGGATCTTGCCGCCCTCTGTGCCGCGGCCGGGCCGGTCCTCGCTCATTGCGTGCTCCGTCGATCAGTGATGCTGGACTTCATGGGTGAGCCCCGAGTGCGAAGCCAGCATAACACAGCCGGCCAGCACTTCGGGCGCTGTGCGGCGCCCGAAATCGTCCCGGAAAACGTGAAAAAACGCGCAGTTGCGGAACCTGCTCAGGCCGACTTCACCGACTTGTCGGCGCGGCGCTCCACGACCGAATCGATCAGGCCGTACTCCTTCGCCTCGACCGGGCTCATGAAGCGGTCACGCTCCATGTCGCGCGCAATCTCCTCGACCGGCCGCCCGGTGTGCTCGGCGTAGATTTCGTTCAGGCGTCTGCGCACGAACAGGATTTCCTTGGCCTGGATCTCGATGTCGGTGGCCTGACCTTGCGCACCGCCCGAGGGCTGGTGGATCATGATGCGCGCATTGGGCAGCGCGTAACGTTTGCCCTTGGCGCCCGCCATCAGCAGCAGCGAACCCGCGCTGGCCGCCTGGCCGGTGCACATGGTGCTGACGTCCGGCTTGACGAACTGCATGGTGTCGTAGATCGCCAAGCCCGCGGACACCGCGCCGCCGGGGCTGTTGATGTACAGGTTGATGTCCTTGTCCGGATTTTCCGATTCGAGAAACAGCATCTGCGCGACGACGAGGTTGGCGACGTTGTCGTCGATCGGCCCCACCAGGAACACGATGCGTTCCTTCAGCAACCTCGAGTAGATGTCGTAGGAACGCTCGCCGCGGGAGGTCTGCTCGACCACCATCGGGATGAGGCCGAGGTCGTTGATTGCATGCTTTGACTGGGACTGCATGGGGTTCTCCCGTGGGATGGAAGCGGCTTCAGGCCGCCGGCCTCAAGTCGCAGTGTTCTGCGGGTGCATCACTTCGTCGAAGCCGAGGGTCAGATCGGTGGTATCCGCGTGGTCGGCCACCCATTCCGAAACCTGGTCTTCGAGCACCGAAGTGCGCACGTTGTCCATCATCTGGGGATTGTTGCGGTACAGTTCAACGACCTGCTCGGGCTCCTCGTAGGTCGAGGCAATCTTGGCGATCCGGTCGCTGACCTTGCGGTTGTCGACCCGCAAGTTGTTGCTCCGCGCGATCTGGCGCAGCAGCAGTCCGGCAATCACGCGCTGGCGCGCAATAGGCTGGGCCGCTTCCATGGCCGCCGCGGGAACCGCCTGCTCGCTCGGCAGGTTGCCCATCGCCGCGCGCACCAGCGACTCGGCTTCCGCGTTCTCGAGCACCTTCGGCACATCGAGATCGGCGTAGGTCGCAGCGAGCTTGCTGCCGACCTCGTTGCGCAGGCGTGCGCGCAACACGTTGTCGAGCTCGCGCTCGAGATTCGCGCGGACTTCCGTGCGGAAGGTCTCGACCGTGCCGTCGGCGATCCCGAAATTGCGGATGAAGGTCTCGTCCACCGCGGGGATCGTGCCTTCCTGGACCTCGCCGATCCGGAGTTCGATCCGCGCCTGCCGGGCCGCGAGTTGCGGAATCGGGAAATTCGGCGGGAACTCGGCCTCGAAGCCAAGTTCTTCGCCGGCCGAATGTCCCTTGATCGCGCTGTCGAACACCGCCAGCGCGCCGTTGCTGCCCAGCACCGTGGCGGCACGTTCGCGCCCTTCGGTCGGATGGCGGAAATCGTCCGACTGCGCCGCGTAGTCGATGATCACCATGTCGCCGTCACCGGCCTCGCGGTCGACCTTCGTGAAAGTCTTCCGCTGCGTGCGAAGGGTCTCGATCATCTTGTCGATGTCCGCTTCGCCGACCTCGGCGCGCGGACGGTCGATCCTCAGGATCGCCACGTCCACGGTCGGCAATTCCGGCATCACCTCGAAAGTGGCGGTGTAGGCGATTTCGCCATCCTTCGGCTTGCCGTCGGTATCGATGCTCGGGTTGGCGACGGGCTGGAGATTCTGCTGCTGCACCGCCTCGCGGAAGGTGCTGCCGATCAGGTCCGACAACGCCTCGCCGCGCACCTGCTCGCCGAAACGCTGTTCGATCACCTTGGCCGGCACCTTGCCAGGCCGGAATCCCTTCAGGCGCACGCTGCGGCCCAGTTCCGAAATGCGCTGGCGCACCTTGGATTCGAACTGGTCGGCGGGGAACTTGACCGTCAGCTTGCGTTCCAGCTTGCCGGTGTTTTCCAGGGACACTTGCATTGCGGCTCCTGATGTTCGATGCGGATCTTGCGCGTTCATGGCGGTGTTCGAGGCGACCGATCTGGCGACCGCTTCCATCGCGGTCGCCGATCGTGGACATCGGCAGTGTCCTGCAAGCTCGATGTTTGCCATCCGTGGACATCGGCCAGTTTCCTGCAAGCTCGATGTTTGCCATCCATGGACATCGGCAGTGTCCTGCAAGCTCGATGTTTGCCATCCATGGCAAAAAGATACTTCCTGGTGCGAAAGGCGGGACTCGAACCCGCACGGGTTACCCCACTGGAACCTAAATCCAGCGCGTCTGCCAGTTCCGCCACTTTCGCAAGGGGGCGAGGGCCGCGCCACCGACTGGTTCAACGAGACCGCGCACCCGGTGCCAGAATCATGGAACCGATCGGCGTTTGCGGACCACGCAGACCGCGAGGAAATGGTGGGCCGTGTAGGACTCGAACCTACGACCAAGAGATTAAGAGTCTCCTGCTCTACCAACTGAGCTAACGGCCCCCCGCTTCATTCAAATAACGCTGTCGCGCGCCAGCGCGACGATCACTCCCTTCTGCCGTTGCCGGGAGAGGGCAAGGGGTGAGGGCCATGCCACTGACGCAGCCCGCACGTTGCAAGTCTCTCATTGTATCGAAAATGGGGTGGACGATGGGATTCGAACCCACGACAACCGGAATCACAATCCGGGACTCTAACCAACTGAGCTACGTCCACCACTGAAACCCTTTCGGCCAACCGTCCGTGGTGCACCCGCCAGTCGGCATCCCTGCCCCTCCTCACGCGCCGCCTCTCGGGTCGCGGCTTCCGCCGCTCCTACCACTGATCTCTACGCCGCTCGGGTCGCGGCTTCCGCCGCTCCTGCCGTTGATCTCCTGCACAACATACGGACCGTGGCGTCCGCCGCCCCACAGATACGGTAGGAGGGCCGGAAGGCCCGACCACGCGCACCGATACATCCGCGGAGAACGCGCAATTTTCATTGCGCGGGTAAAAACTTGCAAGCGCTGCGCCAAGGCTCGACCGCAATTGATTCGCCGTCAGCGCTCCGCTACTTTGCAGGGATGGCCAAACCATCCCCTACATCTGCCCAGGAGCCGGGCGAGCGCAACGCGGTCGCCGAGTTCGAGCAATCACTGCACGAACTCGAGCAGCTCGTTGCAAAGATGGAAGGCGGGGAGCTGAACCTCGACGAATCGCTGCGATCGTTCGAACGCGGCATCGCGCTGTACCGAAGCTGCCAGACCGCACTGCAACAGGCCGAGTCCCGCGTGAAACTGCTGCTCGATCCGGAGCATCCGGAATCGTCGCAACCGTTCGCGCCAGCGGACGACGCCTGATCACTCGACCCGCGCTCTTCCGCAAACGATGTAGCAGTTTGGGCAGAGCGCGGGTCGTCGCGGTTACTTGATCAGCCGCAACGCGAACGGATAGCGATACGCCACGCCTTCGTTGGCCTTGATCGCCGCGAGGATGATGAACACCAGTGCGGCAATGCCGATGATGAACATCAACGGGATGGCGAGCATCAGTCCAACGCCGAATGTCGCGACGCTGAGTATCCAGAGGATCACGTAGACGATCGCGAGCGTGATGTTGAAGTTCAGCGCTTCCTTGGCCTGATCATCGACGAACGGCATCGTGTCCTTCTTGATCAGCCAGATGATCAACGGGCCCAGAAACCATCCCCAACCGCCGACCCAACCGGTCACCAAGCCGCCGAGCAGCGCGGACAAGTGGGCGAACATCGCCCACTGGCGTTCCTGCGCGTCGGGTGTACCGATGGGCGGCAGGGGTGTTCCGGTTGGCGAAGTGGGTGTCGCAGATTCCGGTGGAACGCTCATCGCTTTTCTCCCTCGAGAGTGATGGACGCATGAAGAACCGCGCGATGAATGTCCCCCAGCGGAAGGCGCCTGTCAAGCATCCGTATTGTGCCGACGCTCTGCAATGACATCGGCCGCAGGTCAGGCCACGGCGGCGGACGATTTCACCAGTCCTTCGACCGGTTTTGCCTCCTCGCTCGCCGGGAATACCCGGGATTCGAGCGCCGATCCGGACACACCGAGGTGCGCCGCCAAGACGCCCTTGAACACCGACCGGAAGTCGGTGGTGGCGTGGACGTCGCGCTGCTGGTACAGCTCGCGGGAACCGATACCGGGCCAGCTTCCGGCCACCCGACCGCCACGCAATGCGCCGCCCGCGAGGAACATCGAACCGCCGGTGCCGTGGTCGGTGCCGTCGGTGCCGTTGATGTGCGCGGTGCGGCCGAATTCGGTGGCGACGATCACGACCGTGCGCTGCCACGCCGCACCGATCGAATGATGGAATGCGTCCAGGCCTGCATCGAGTTCGGTGATCTTGCGCGTGACGATCGCTGCCTCGTTGGCGTGCGTGTCCCAGCCATCGTCCTCGACGAACGCGACGCGAGGCCCGTCGGACTTGCCCATGAATCCGCCCGCGGCGCCCATCATCACCGTCAGGCCACCCGATCCCTTTTTCGCGCCCTTGCCGTTCGGCATGCCAACGCCGGATTCCGGCACCGACGAGTCATCCTGCTGCGCCATCGCGCGCGCGAAGGGAGCCGCCAGCCGCGCGTCGGCCGCGTACAGCGGTTGCAGGCGCTGCAGCAGGATCGGATTGACCTCCGTCGGCAGCGGCGGCGACCAGGTTTCCACCTTCGCAGGTCCGCGCATCGTCAGCGGCATCACGGCCGCGCACGCGAGGCCGTCGACACCGGGCAGGCAGGCGATGCAGCGGTTCAGCCATCCGGTCTGCGCGCCGTCGGGCTTCGCGGTGCCGTTCTCCACGCAGTTCTGCGCCTGGAAATGCGAGCGTCCCCAGTACGGAGGCGCCGCCGCGACCACCGGCATGAACTGTCCCTGCGCGTAGAGTTCCGCCGCGAACCGAAACGAAGGATGCAGCGCGAACACGTTGTCCAGTTTGTGCGCGGGCTTTGCGGCCGATGGCGACAGCGCCAGCGCACCGCGGATCGCCGGATAACCCGGATCGCCATATGGCGGCACCGACTCCAGGCCGTCCAGTCCGCCACGCAACATCACGAACAGGAAACGGGTGTCCGAACCGGTGGCGGCAAAGGTCAGCCTCGGCCAGACCAGCAGGGTCGCGGTACCGACCGCGGCGGTTGCAAGGAACCGCCTGCGCGTAAGCATGGTCACGCCCTCCATTGGAACACGGGGCAGGCGAACAGCGTCGCATGCGCCTGTCGCTGCGATTCCGCGCGACGGATCGCCTGCGCGGTGTCTTCGTCCAGCAGCGGCCCGAGGATGTCCTGGGCAAGGACGAGTGGCTGTCCCCTCCCCGGCGCGACGCGCGCCGACAGGGCTTCCGCCGCCTGCACGCGTTTCCACAAGCCGTCCGCGTCGACCCAGCTCGCATCGCTGTCGCTGAATCCGGCGGGCGAGCGCGGATCGAACATCGGTTCACCGAGGTTCGTGAGCAACGCGAGCACGGGCTGGGGCTTGCCATCGAGGTCGATCTGCGCGGCGCGCAGCGAGGCGATCACGAAATCCTGCGGCGTCCTGAACTTGCGCGCGTCCGCGCCCCACGCTTCCGGGCTCGCAACCAGCGTGCGGTACACCGCAGCGAGGTCGGTATCGTGATCGAGATAGGCCTTCGCCATGCGATCGACCAGCGATTGCGGTGGATCGTCCGAAACGAAGTGTCGCGCGAGTTGCAGGGAAAGGTGCTGCGCGGTCGCAGGCTGGCGTGCGAGGGTTTCGAGGATCGCCCTGCCCTGCGCGAATCCATCGTCCGGGAACGTCTTGCCCAGCACCCGCCGCGCGCCGGGCTCGTGCGCGTTGGCGCGGAACACGAACCCAGAGCGCGGTTGCCGCCCGTTCGCGAAATCACGCGGAAAAGGAACGCTCCAGCCGGTCAGCGCGCGCGAGAACTCGGTAACGTCGGCCTGCGTATAGCCACCATCGACGCCGACGGTGTGCAACTCCATCGCCTCGCGGCCCAGGTTTTCGTTGAGCCCGCCAGCGGTGCCCTCGGCCATGTCGCCCCTGCGCGCCAGGCGCATTGCGACGCGCCGGCCAAGCGGCGAATTCGGACCCACCGAACGCACGTTGTCCAGGTACAGCAGCATCGCCGGGTGGGTTTCGACGGCCAGCAGCATGTCGGCGAAGCGGCTCGTCACGTGCGGGCGGATCGCCTCGCGTTCCATCGGCGCGGCGAACAGCCGCGCCGGGCGCTTGTCGACCGACACCGCGAAATGGTTCGACCAGAAACGCACCAGCCGCTCGACGAACGGCGTATCGGTGGTGGTCGCGACGCGCCAGCGTGCCGCGGCCTCGGCGAGGAGCTGCGCGCGTTCCTGCTTGCGGTAGGGTTGCAGCGCCCGTTTGAGCCCCGCCGCTTCGGCGTTGCCGCCGCGCGCCGGCGGCGATTGCACGCCGGCCGTCAGGAATGCGGGGCGGCCACGGCCGCCCTGCTTGAAGTCGCGCCGGGTCGCCTGCAGTGCGGCCTCTTCGCGAAGATAGTCGAGGCTCGTGGGCAATCCCGCGAAAGACTCCGATCCGTCCGGGCCGCGCGCGATCTGTGCGTCCAGCCATCCGCGCGGATCATGGGCGCCCGCCAACTCCCCGGGTTTCGCCCCGAGCCCGAAACGATTGACGGCCGCGGTGGCGGCGCTTCCCGACGCGTTCATCGAAGACCTCGCGCTGTGTGGCACGAGGAGGGAACGTTTGCGCCGGGCGCCGGGTTGACCGTTCCCGCCGTACTCCGTTCACGTTGCGGCGGGCGAGTTCCTATTCGCCCGCGACCGTCATCTTCCCGATCAGGATCGAGCCGGTCAGGATCGACGAGCGGGGATCGAGGTCCGCGCCGATCGCCTCCATATTCAGGAACATGTCGCGCAAGTTGCCGGCGATGGTGATCTCCTGGACGGGATGCGCGACCGCACCATCCTCGACCCAGAATCCCGCCGCGCCGCGGGAATAGTCGCCGGTCACGATCGACACGCCCTGTCCGAGCAATTCCGTCACCAACAGACCCGTGCCCACCCGTCGCAGCATCGCATCGAAGTCTTGCGGCGCTTCGCCGTCGCGTGCGCCGGGCGCAACAATGAGATTGTGCACACCGCCTGCATTGCCGGTGGTCGCCAGCCTAAGCTTGCGAGCGGAGTAACTGCCGAGCACGTAGCGCTGCAACACGCCCGATTCGACCAGCGAAGATTCGCGGGTCGCGACGCCCTCCGCGTCGAACGCCGTCGAAGCGTGGCCGCCAGACAACAATGGCTGCTCAAGTAGATCCACGAAATCCGGCAGGACTGGCTTGCCGACGTGATCGAGCAGGAAACTCGCGCGCCGGTACAGCGATCCGCCGCTCACCGCCGCGATCAGGTGTCCGATCAAGGAACGCGCGACTTCCGGGGCGAACAGCACTGGGCATTCGCGGGTGGAAAGCTTGCGCGCGCCCAGCCGTGCCGCGGCACGCCCGGAGGCGGTCCTCCCGATCCGGCCGAATTCCGGAAACGCCGCCGGATTGCGGACGTATTCGTACCAGCCGTCACGCTGCATCGCGTCGCCCGTGCCCGCGATCAGGGAGCAGGAAATCGAGTGGTGCGTGCCACGCTCGCGCCCGGTGAAACCGTGCGAGTTGGCGTACACCCCCAGGGACGCACCGCATTGCACGCTGGCGCTTTCGGAGTTGGTGATACGCTCGTCCGCGCGGCCGGCGGCTTCGACCTCGCGGCCAATGTCGATCGCGCGATCGACATCCAGTTCCCACGGGTGCCACAGGTCGAGGTCCGGAAATTCGCTCGCCATCCGCCCGGCGTCAGCGAGTCCCGCGCACGGATCGGGCTCGGTAAAGCGGGCGATCGCGCAGGCCTGCCCGATCGTCGCGTCGATCGACGCCGGCTTGAGATCCGCGGTGGACGCATTGCCCTTGCGCTGGCCGAAATACACCGTGAGCCCGAAACCGCGGTCGCGGTTGCGTTCCACGGTTTCGACCTCGCCGAGCCGCACATTGACCGAAAGTCCAGTATCGACGCTGGCCGAAACTTCCGCCTGGGAAGCGCCGGCCGCGCGCGCACGGCGGATCACGTCTTCGGCCACGCCGGCGAGGCGGTCGAGTTCGGCGGCGCTGCTGTCGGCACCGATGACGTCAGTGTTCACGTTCCATCCTTTTGACCTTTGCCATGCAACCTTCGACTATAGCGCGCATGCCGCGCCCGACCGAACCTGCCGAGACCGCCGATGCGCGCCCCAGCCGCAGCGAGCGTCGCCGCGAAGCGCTCGACGTGCTCGCATTCGCGAAACAATTGTCGGGGTTGCCACCTGCGCGGCTCGCCAAACTGGAATTGCCCGACGACGTGCGCGAAGAAATCGCCGCGGTCCAGCGCACACCCTCGCACATCGCCCGCAAACGCCAACTCGCCCACCTCGCCAAACGGATGCGGGCATACGACGAGGAAGACTTCGCCACCGCCCACGCCGCGCTGGCCCATGACCGTGCCACGGGCGCGCGCGAAGCCGCGGAACTGCACCGCGTCGAGGCACTCCGCGGAAGCCTGCTCGGCGAAGGCGGTGACGCCGCGCTGAACTCGTTCATCGGTGAACACCCGGATGTCGATCGCCAGCACCTGCGCGCGCTGATCCGCCAGGCGCGCCGCGAGCGCGAAACCGCCAAGCCGCCGCGCGCGCAACGCGAACTTTTTCGCCTGTTGCGCGCGGTTGAAACGAACAAGAGCCAATCAACCACGGATTGACACGGATGTTCACGGATCACGAACCACAAATCCGTGTGCATCCGTGCAAATCTGTGGTGAAAATCTTCTCGGAATGCCCACGTGCCATTTCTGGGCTGGAAGCGCTCAGCCGCTGGCGGTGCCGCCGACCGTCATCGCCATGACCTTGGTCGTCGGCATGCCGACGCCGACCGGCACGCTCTGGCCTTCCTTGCCGCACACGCCGACGCCCTCGTCGAGCTTCAGGTCGTTGCCGATCATCGCGACGCGCGTCAGCACCTCCGGCCCCGAGCCGATCAGGGTTGCGCCCTTCACCGGCCGCGTGACCTTGCCGTGCTCGATCAGGTACGCCTCGTTGGCCGAAAACACGAACTTGCCGTTGGTGATGTCGACCTGGCCGCCGGCGAAATTGACCGCATACAGGCCGCGCTCGACCGAGCCGATGATCTCGGCGGGATCGTGCCTGCCGGCCAGCATGTAGGTGTTAGTCATGCGCGGCATCGGCAGGTGCGCAAACGACTCGCGACGCCCGTTCCCGGTGGGCGCCACGCCCATCAGCCGCGCGTTGTGCTTGTCCTGCATGTAGCCGACCAGGCGCCCGTCCTCGATCAGCGTGGTGCAGTTCGTCGCGGTGCCTTCGTCGTCGACCGACAACGACCCGCGCCGTCCGGGCAGCGTGCCGTCGTCCACCACCGTGACGCCGTCGGCGGCGACCTTGTCGCCCATCCGGCCCGCGAACGCCGACGCGCCCTTGCGGTTGAAATCGCCTTCGAGCCCGTGGCCGATCGCCTCGTGCAGCAGCACGCCCGGCCAGCCCGGACCGAGCACCACCTCCATCGTGCCGGCCGGGGCATCGATGGCCTCCAGGTTCACCAACGCCTGGCGCACCGCTTCGCGCGCCCATGCGTGCGCGCGGCCGGAGTCGAGCAGTTCACGGTACGCGCAGCGTCCGCCCCCTCCGGCGTAGCCGGCTTCGCGGCGATCGCCGTCCTCGGCAATCACGCGCACGTTGATGCGGGTCAGCGGGCGCACGTCGGCGGCCAGCGTGCCATCGGCGGCGGCGATCAGCACCGAATCGTGGGTCGCAGCCAGGCTCACCATCACCTGCTTGATGCGTGGATCGAGGCTGCGCGCCAGCGCGTCGAGTTCGCGCAGCAGCGCGATCTTGGCCGCGTTTTCCAGACCATCGATCGGGTCGTCGGATGGATACAGCGCGCGGGTGCCGCATACCGCCAGCGGCCGACCCGAACCATTGCCGTCACGCGCGATCGCACGCGCGGCACCGGCTGCCTCCAGCAACTGCGGCAACACGATGTCGTCGGAATAGGCGAAGCCGGTCTTGTCGCCCGAGATCGCCCGCACGCCGACGCCCTGTTCGATCGAATGGCTGCCGTCGCGGACGATGCCGTCCTCCAGCACCCACGATTCGCTGCGCGAATGCTGGAAATACAGATCCGCCGCGTCGATCGATGGCGCCATCACGCGTGAAAACACGCGTTCGAGGTCATGGGTGGAAAGTCCGCCCGGCGAGAGCAGGTTGCGTTCGGCAAGGGCCAGCGTCGAGTCCATCGGGATTTTTCTTTCGGCAAACCCGCAACGTAAGGGCTCGCCGCCTGTTTCGCAAGCACGCGAAACATCGGCCCTCACTCTGCACCCGCTGCGCCGGACACCGGCGCGGACACCGTGGTTGCGACATCGGGAATCGCAGTGGCGGTCGATGTCGACGCCGCGGGCATCGCGGCCGGCGATACCGACGTCGCCGATGCCGGCTGGGCGGTAGTGGCCGGAGCCGCCGCGCTGGCCGCCGGCGCGAGCTTCGCTTCCTTGACGGTGGTGATTTTTGGCTTGTCCCAGCTTCCGGTGACGCGGTAGGCGCTGCCGGCCGCCCGATTGATGCCCTTGCCGACCAGCCCCTGCACCACGAGGCCCGCGGCCGCACCGACCGGGCCGCCGATCGCCGCTCCGACCACCGGCAGCGTGGCGCCGAGGTGCGGCGTCACGTCGATCGTCAGGTCGAAATCGTGGTCGCGGATACCGGCGCGTCCGTGCATCGCGATTCGGGCAGCCGGTGCATCGATCAGCATGTCGCGGGTGTAGGCGCTGCCGTCCTTGAGGGTGAAGGTCGCCGAGGCCTTGTCGAAGCCGAATCCCGACCGGAACACGTCGCCGAAGTGGAGCAACAAACGGCTCGGCAGCTCGCGCACGGACAGCAGCCCCAGCACGCGCCCGAGCCCCGGCTTCACCGCAAGGATGCGGCCTTCTCCGATCTTCAGATCGAGCTTGCCGGTCATCCACGCCAGCGAGAACGACGAAGGCGCGCCAGGCCAGGTGCCGTCGATCTGGATGTGTGAATCCTTGCCGCCCGCGAGCAGCCCACCAAACCCGAACGCGGACAACGCCTTGCCGAAATCATGCGAGGCGATGTCGACGACGAAGTGCGACTGGCTGTAAGCCGTCGTGCCGATCCATTCGCCCGTCGAATGGATCGAGAAATCGGCGCCCTTCGAATCGAACTTCGCCACGCGCAGGCCGGTCGCGGTCGGCATGCTCTCGAAGGCGATCGAACCCAGGTTCATGTTGCCGAGCCGCAAATCGCCGAGTGACACGTGCAATGGCGGAATCGCGGTCGGCGCGATCGGCGAGCTCACGGACGGCGGCTGCGGTGGCGGCGGCGGCTGCGCGGCTTCCTTCGGCTTGGGCGGCTCGGGCCAGTGCAGGTAATCGAAGTGCGCGGTGATGCCGCGCGTCATCAGATCGCTGGCCGGCAAGCTCACCGTTCCCTTCACCGCCGCGCCGTCGAAACCGATGGTGTCCTCCGTAGTGCCTGCCTGGTAGTTGAATCGCAAGGCGCCCAGTTCGGTGCCGAACACTTCGGCAGCGTCCGTCGAGACGTCGGCGTGGACGAGTTCCGGAAAGGCCGCGCCGGAAGTTCCCTCCAGGGACTGCTGGATCCACCCACTCACGTCGAGCCGTGACGGGTGGCCGTCCACGATCAGTCCCTGCGTCGGGAGTTCGGTCGGCATCGTGGCGCCAAAATGCACCGCCAGCGCGGCGGGCAAATGCTTCGATGGATCGGCCAGGCGCCCGCGCACCTGCAGCACGTCGCCGAGTGAAACCGTCAGCGGCGCACCATCCGGTGGAAGCTGCAGGGTCAGGTCCAACGGCAGCGCGGTCGCGGCGGGTTTGTCCAGCGGCGCGGGAAAATCGAGCGCGAGCCCGACCAGGCTCGACTGCACGTTGAGGATCGGCGTGGCCGGCGCGCCATCCGTGCCCGCCAACAGCCGCACGCCGAGGTGGAACGGCGCGGCACCACTGGCGTGGGCGACGAGCGGGGCGATGTCGGGATAGCCCTGCACCAGCGTCTGCGCGGACGCGCGGGTGTCGAGTGAGGCTTCGACGATGTCGGCAGAATCGCGAACCGCGCCGCCCACCGCCATCGACAAGGTCGCCGGCGCGCCGCGGAACATCCCTTTCAAATCCGGGGCGCGGAAGCCGTTGCCATCGATCAGCAGGGTGCCGCCCAGATCCTTCAGCGCCACCTTCCATTTTTCGGCCGTGACATCGGCGTGCGCGAGGTTCACCTTGCCGTCGAGCGTGAAGTTCTTGGCGTCGCCGAGCGGAATCGACAACGTGATGCCAAACTTCGCAGTACCCGTGATCGTGATCCCCTGCAGCGCGTCGACGGCGTTCGCGGCGACCGGCGTGTGGCGCACGAAATCGAGCAACTGCGATCCGTTGCCGCCGCCCTGGACGTCCAGGTTCAATACACCATGGCCGAGATCGGGAATGGTCGCGACCGCGTGCGTCGCTGTGACGCCCTGCACCGTCGCGTGGGTCGCCACGATGCCCATGTGGTTGTCCACGACATCGAGCACGGCATCGACCCCAGTCGCGCGCGGCCACTGATCGGAGAAATCGAACGTGGCGTCGCGGATGGTGCCGGTCGCTTCAAAGCGGCCCTTGTGGTCGCGGAACGGCCATTGATCGAGCGCGCCGCGCATCAACACCCGCGCGGAGGTGATATCACCCCCCACCAACGCCCGGTCCAGCCAGTCCACCAGCGAGTGCGGCATCCGGTGGTACGGCAGGAACCGCTTGGTATCGACCACCTTGCCATGCTCCAATACCGCGTACGCGGAGAGCAACGGCACGCGTCCGTTGCCGGGCCATACGAGGTGTGCCGTGCCGGCGCCAGACATCCCGCCGGATTCGACGAACCGCAGCGCATCGACGGCGACGTTCCATTCGCCAGCGTGTCGCCATGCGACGAAATCGCCACCGAATTGCGAGAACGAAAACGGCTTGCGGAACACGTCGGTGATCGCGAGCGTCGCGGCCTGCGTCGGCAACTCCAGCGACAACGCGCGGTCGTCGGCGCGGATCACGCCGCTCGCGAGGGCGAGACCGGGGATCGCACCCGAGGGCGCCGCCCGCAGGCCGGAGAACCGTATGGTCGCGCTGTATTTCCCGTCTTCGTTCCAGACCACGGCAGCGTTGTCGAGGTCGACGTGCGGCTGCGCGTTGTTCACCCAGTCGACGAACGCACTCGGCACCTGCGGCGCCATCACCAGCAGCGACAGCCACGGCGACAGGTCGATCCCGCGCGCCGCAGCCGAAACGCGCAACGCCCCGGGATGCCCGCGCAGCTGCAGCACCAATCCTCCGGCCTGGTCGATGTCCGTGCCACGCTTGCCCGGCCCGCGCCACGCCACCTGCCAACCGCCGTCGATGTGGCTGGCCTTGAGCACTCCCGACAGCGCGGGCAGGTCCAACTCGCGTCCGTCAGGACCGGACGCCGCGAGGCCGTGCATGTCGTAACGCATGGATGCGGAGGTCAACTTGCCGCCGTGCCACGTGGCCCAGAGCCCAATGTCAGCGTGACCGCTTTGCACGACATAGCCGTGCAGCCCCACGCCGCGGGCCGCCTCGGCAAGATCGAGGTCATGGGTCGACACGTGCAGGTCATAGTCGCGCGTCGGCGCATCCATCCGGCCGTGGATCGCCAACGCCTGACGGGTCCCGGACTGTTGCACGCTGCCGCCGAAGCGCACCGTGTTGCCGACGTTGATCACGCGCAAGCGTGGCGCGAGCAACCGCCACAAGTGGTGCGCGACCTCGTCGACGATCTCGACGTGCAGGTTGCGCAGATCGAGGTTGACCGGCAACGATTGCAGCGAGGCATTCGGGCCGCCGGGGCTGCTGCTGAACCCCGCCACCTGCCAGCCGGACGCCGTGTGCTCGACCCGCAGTTTCAGATCGCTCACGCGCAGCGTGACCCAGCGGTGCGCCGGATGCAGCCACGCGCCGAAGTCGAACTTCAGCGTGGCGTGCGGCAGCGTGATCGTGGCGCCGCCGGGATGGCCCGGCCCAAGGGTGAGGTCGCGCACGATCAACAGCGGTCCGGATGGCTGCCACTCGCTGTTGACCGCGCCGAGCTTCACCGGGCGGTGCAGGCGATCCGACAACTGCCGGGCGAGGAAATCCGGGTAGTGCGTCGCCAGTGGCAGCAGCAGTTGCACGATGCCCATCGCGACCGCCACGGCAATCAGGCATCCCGCGACGAGCGCGATGACGGCGAACCTCGCACGGCGCAGGTGGTGGCGCCAAGCCGGGGTCATGGGGTGGCCGTGGCGATCGGGGACCGGGGGCCGGGGACCAAGGACCAGGGAAGAGCCAAGAGCCGGGAGCGGCTCTTGGGAGAACTCTGATCAATCCTGATTCTCGTCAGGGTTCCGCCGCGATGAAGCTGCGGCGCCCCCTGAATGACGAGCAAAATCAGAGCTTCTCTGGATGTTTGCGATCCCAAAAATGCCGCTTCATCCGGGTCCCCGGTCCCGGGTCCCGGGTCCCGGCTCTTGGCTTTTCTCCGGTCCCCGGTCCCCGGTCCCCGGTCCCGGCTTTCAAAGCAGCACGACATCAAACTGCTCCTGCCCGTACTGCTCCTCCGGCTGGAACCGGATCGGCTTGCCGATGAACGTTTCCAGTTCGGCGACCGCTGCGGATTCCTCTTCCAGCATCCGTGCCACGACCTTCGGCGCGGCCAGCACCAGCAGCTTCTCGGCGTCGAACTGGCGTACCGCGCGCGTGATTTCGCGGAATATTTCGTAGCCGATCGTTTCGGCCGTCTTGATGGTCCCGCGGCCGCTGCACGCGGGACATGGCTCGCAGAGCTGCCGTGCCAGGCTTTCGGTGGTGCGCTTGCGGGTCATCTCGACCAGGCCGAGGGGGCTCATTTCATACACGGCGGTCTTGGCGTGGTCGCGCCCCACCGCTTTTTCGAGCGTGCGCAGGACCTGGCGCTTGTGCCCATCGTCGTGCATGTCGATGAAATCGATGATGATGATGCCGCCGAGATTGCGCAGCCGCAGTTGCCGCGCGGCTGCCTGCGCAGCCTCGAGGTTGGTACGGAACGCGGTGTCCTCGAGGTTGCGCGAACCAAGGTAGGCGCCGGTATTGACGTCGATCGTGGTCATTGCCTCGGTCTGGTCGATCACGAGGTATCCACCGGACTTCAGCGGCACCTCCTTGCGCAGCGCCTTCTGGATTTCGTCCTCGACGCCGTACAGGTCGAAGATCGGGCGTTCGCCCGGATAGTGCTCGACCCGTTCGGCCAGCTCGGGCATGAAGCGCCGCGCGAAATCCAGCGTGCGATCGAAGGTCTCGCGCGAATCCACGCGCACCTTTTCGATGTCGTCGTGCATCAGGTCCCGCAACACCCGAAGTGGCAGCGGTGGTTCCTCGTACACGCGCTCGCCCGGCTGCGCGCCCGCGATCGATTGCTGGACCGACTGCCAGACCTTGCGCACGTAGGCGACGTCCTCGGCCAGCGCGTCGCGTTCCAGGCCTTCGGCGTTGGTGCGCGCGATCAGTCCGGCGTTGCCGCCCTCGGCGAGGCTCGCAAGAATCCCGCGCAACCGTTCGCGCTCGGTTTCATCCTCGATGCGCACGGACACGCCCAAAGTCGCGCTCCCCGGAAGCAACACCAGATAACGTGACGGGATCGAAAGAAAAGTGGACAACCGGGCGCCCTTGCTGCCGATCGGATCCTTGATCACCTGCACGACCACGCGCTGGCCCTCGTGGACCAGTTCGCTGATCGGCGCGACCGCCGCCGGCTGGGCGCCGCTTCCCTCGATCGGGTCCGCCCCCAGCGTGGGGCGCGCGGCATCGGCTGCGTGCAGGAACGCGCTGCGCTCCAGACCGATGTCGACGAACG
>JBOHYT010000232.1:0-3188 GCA_050738055.1 Rhodanobacteraceae bacterium | reverse complement strand
TGCGGCGACATGTGGCGCACGGCATACGACCGCCAACCCAGCAACGCCACCGCCAACACCAGCACCACCACGATGACGACGTTGAGCTTCTGTCCGACCGAGCGGTGTTCCGGCTCCAGCCGCGCTTCCGGCGAATCGGCCGGCGCGGTGCGGCGGATGCCTTCGGGTGTCAGTTCGAAGATCCATGCAAGCACCTCCGCGACCGGAAAGCCGATCGCGATCAATATCACCACCAGCCGCACCGCCCAGTTGGGGATGTTGAAGAACCGAAACACGTGCGTCGCGACCTGCACCAGCAGCCAGCCTGCGACCGCATAGGCAATCGCCAAGCGCCAGACATGGCGGCGCTTCAGTTCCTCGAGAAACCCGGGCTCGTCGGAAGCCACCTTTCGAGGATTCCCCGCCGGCGACGGGCCGGCCTGCAGTCTTTCGCGGTGTCGACCAGATCGAGTCTCCGTAACTTCTATCCTGCCCGTCCCACGGGGTTTTTCAATGGCTTGCCCCAATCAATCGCGGATCTTGGGTTGGAGTCGCTGCTTGCGCAGGCGCATAAGAGTGGCGTACTGAACGTCCGCGAGGTCAAAGCGGTGCTCGAAAATGAGCTAGGGCGAAGAGTGGCCCTGTCGACGGTATACAAAATCGACGGGCATCCGCGCGGTAGTGACTCGCCGAAACGGCCTCACCTCTTGCCCAATGGCAGGTACAACATGAGCGCGTTTTCCGAAGTATTTCGAAACCCGTACAAACGATAAAACGCGGCGGCTCCGTCGTTCAAGGCGTCGACGATGAGCACGCGCACGCCCAAATCATCCCGCAAGGCCAAGCATCTTTTGACGGCATCCTGTAATAACGACGCGCCCAGTCCATGCCCTTGTTCGGCGCGCGCGACGGCCACGCGTGCAAGGCGCGCGGCCGGCACCGGGTAGCGTGGAAGCCGGCGGCGATCCGCTGCCTGCAACTCGTGCAACGAGACCTGGGCGGCAGCGAGAGTGTAGAAGCCAAGGATGCGCGAGGGTGCCTCGTCATCAATCAGAACCTGCGTGGTCGCGATGCCGTCACGGAAGTGCTGGCCGGCGAGCTGCCGCAGATATCCGTTCAGGGAAGCTTCGCCGCAGTCGAAGCCTGCGCGGTCGTGGCTACGGGTATCGAGCCGTTCGATGTGCAGCACGGATCAGCGCCGTGCCAGGTTTCGTTGCATGGCCTTTTTCAAGCGCGCGTTGGCCTTGAATGGCCGATCCAGTGCAGCCATGAAACGGCGGGATTCGGTCGGCGACAGCGTGACACTCAGCTCGGCAGCCATCACGTTGTCTGCCTCGCGCAATACCGCGTCGCGCACAAAAGTAGCCACCGGCAGTCCACGCAGGCTGGCGGCACGAACGATCCGCGACTTGTCTTTCTCGTTCAGACGCAGATCGAGTCGGGCGGCGGCAGTCATGGTGTGTCTCGTTTTGCGGTACGGCATTGTACCGTACGCGCCGCAACCGGGCAATCGTCCCTGCCCGAAGGTCCACTACGCCAACATTGCGCAGCCCTGGAAGAGCGAGGTACGACGCTCTCCGGTCACCCGTGATGTCCGTTTCCGGCAACGAAACGCCCTTCGCTTGCGGCGCCAAACGCCTACCCCGGCAGCGCGCTCTTTCCTTCGGGCACGGCACAAACCAGACGTGCCCGTGTCGCCGGCGAACAAACACTCATGCGCTCCTCCGCGCCAATCATGGCGTGGCCGGCATCCAGCGCGACGTGCAGGTGTTAGAGTGAACAAGGAGCTTCATTTGGGGCCGCATCGTGCGAAAAGTCTTCGCAGTTTCGATGTTTTTGCTGCTGGCGCTGATGTGCACGGCATGCGTCGCCGGTACCGACGCGTTCCCGGCAGCGGCGTCATCGGCAACCGCCCGCTTGCCACTGACGCCCGCCAATGCGGCCAAATATTTTGCCGAGTTCACGCACGATTGCCGCGCAGACGATGGGAAACTGTGGGGCGTGTCCTTGTGTGGCCCGATGCTGTTCGTCGACCCCGCCACTCATCAAGTGGTTGCCAGCCAAGCCGACGCCGATGGCCGCCTGAAGCCGGCCGGCCACGGCATGTTCACCGGGGTGATGCCGCCTGACCAGATTATCGCCAACACCAGCGCATGGTGGTCGGGTACGCATTGGATCGAGTTGCTGTGGCCGGTGCTTGTGAACCAGGCGATGTATCCGGCTCGCCTCATCATGGCGCACGAGTCGTATCACCGCGTGCAAGCCCGGATCGTGCCCATCCACCTGGTGGGCACTAACACGCAACTGCAGACGGTGTACGGCCGCTACACCATGGAGCTGGAATGGCGCGCACTGGCCGCAGCCTTGCAAGCCCCAACGGCTGCCGCGCGACGCCAGGCGGTCAGTGACGCGTTGCTCTTTCGCGCTGCCCGTCATCACAGATTCCCCGAGGCGCAAGCCAGCGAAGTAGCGTTGATGCGCGACGAAGGCCTCGCCCAATACACCGGCGTGATGGTCGGCGAGGCGACCGCGGCGCAGCGCAAGGCCGAGGCGCTTGACCTCCTGCGCGAAGGGTCGGAGTTGCCCAGCTTCGTGCGCTCGTTCGCCTATGTCAGCGGGCCGGCCTATGGCTTGCTGCTGAACCGATACCGCCCCGACTGGCGCAAGCAGATCGTGCGCAGCAAGCAGGGCTTGGCGGCCATGCTGGCATCGGCGCTGCACCTCAACCTCGCGCACATGCCGCTCGACACCTTCGCTGCGCGTGCCACCCACTATGGTGGCCCTGCACTGCTCGCTTCCGAGAACGCACGCAAGGCCAAAAGTGATCGCGAGCTCGCCCACTACCGCTCGCTGCTGGTCACCGGTCCGGTGCTGGTGCTGCCCCTTGAGCACACGCGCAAGGAATTCAATCCACGGAACGTGTTGTCGCTCGGCAAGTCAGGCACGGTCTACCCGACCCTGCACCTGTTCGACGACTGGGGTTCGATTGACGTCGAACAAGGCGCGCTGCTGGCCGCGGACCAGCCCCGCCTCACGGTCAGCGCACCCAGCGGAGAAACCGTGACCGGCACGATCCGCGGCCCCGGATGGGTTCTGAAACTGGCGCCCGGCTGGCGACTCGTACCCGCAACGCGCAAAGGCGACTTCACGTTGCGGCACGTCACCTCAGACGCAACGCAGCGTCAATGAGTCCGGAACCGGCACTCGGT
>JBOHYT010000231.1:0-6602 GCA_050738055.1 Rhodanobacteraceae bacterium | reverse complement strand
GGATCCAGATCTTCTGGAGCAGGTCCGGCGGGATCAGCAGTTCCTCGCGGCGGGTGCCGGAGCGATTGATGTTGATGGCCGGGTACACGCGCTTTTCGGAAATGCGGCGGTCGAGGTGCACCTCCATGTTGCCGGTGCCCTTGAATTCCTCGTAGATCACCTCGTCCATCTTGGAGCCGGTGTCGATCAGCGCGGTGGCGAGGATGGTGAGCGAACCGCCTTCCTCGACGTTGCGCGCGGCGCCGAAGAAACGCTTCGGGCGCTGCAGCGCGTTGGCGTCCACGCCGCCGGTCAGCACCTTGCCGGACGACGGCACCACGGTGTTGTAGGCGCGCGCGAGACGAGTGATGGAGTCGAGCAGGATCACCACATCCTTCTTGTGCTCGACCAGGCGCTTGGCGCGCTCGATCACCATCTCGGCGACCTGCACGTGGCGCACGGCGGGCTCGTCGAAAGTGCTTGAAACCACTTCGGCGCGCACGCTGCGCTGCATCTCGGTGACTTCCTCCGGACGCTCGTCGATCAAGAGGATGATCAGGTGCACATTGGGGTGGTTGTGCACCAGCGCCTGCGCGACGTTCTGCAGCATCATGGTCTTGCCGGCCTTGGGCTGGCTGACGATGAGGCCGCGCTGGCCGCAGCCGACCGGTGCGATCAAATCCAGGATGCGCCCGGTGATGTCTTCGGACGAACCGTTGCCGCGTTCGAGATGGAATGCCCGGCGTGGGAACAGCGGCGTCAGGTTCTCGAACAACAGTTTGTTCTTGGAGGCTTCCGGCGGATCGCCGTTGATGTCGTCGACTTTCAGCAGCGCGAAATAGCGCTCGCCTTCCTTGGGGTGCCGGACGCGGCCGGTGAGGTAGTCGCCGGTCCGCAGGTTGAAGCGGCGAATCTGCGAGGGCGACACGTAGATGTCGTCGGGGCCGGCGAGGTAGGACTCGTCGGCCGAGCGCAGGAAGCCGAAGCCATCCTGCAGGATTTCCAGCACGCCTTCGGCCCAGATGCTGCCGCCGGACTTGGCGTGGGCCCTGAGGATGTTGAAGATCACATCCTGCTTGCGCGCGCGCGCGACGCCTTCCTGGATGCCGAGTTCCTCGGCCAGTTCCAGCAGCTTCACCGAATTCTTCTGCTTCAGTTCGGTGAGGTTGATGAGACGGTCGGGATCGCCGGCATCGCCTTCGTCGCCGCTGATGTCGGCGGGCAGGCCGTTGGCGTTGCCGGCGGAGCCATTGCTGCCACGCGCATGGCGACCGCGCCGCCGCCGGCCACGTTCCGGACGGTTGCCGCGTGAGGCGGACTGGCCTTCGCCACCGCCGTCGTTGCCGGCAGACGCATTGGGTTCGGATGCAGGGGCGGACGCGCGGGCGTCGTCGCCGTGTACGGTGTTTTCGCTATCTGACACGGGATAAGCCTCATCGGCGCCGGAGCGCGGGAGGGAGAAAAAAGAAGGGGGGCTGGGCAAATGCACCACCAGCCGGAGGCCAATCTAGCATTGCGCGGCACCTTTGCACAAGCGCGGCGTCGCGCGGGGTTCAGCTAATCGGGTGCCAAAGGAAAAGCATCTTTACCACGGATTTGCACGGATGCCCACGGATGGTTCGCTTCGCGGCAGGGCTGGCGGTTCTGCCGAATCTCTGATTTTGTTGTCATCCCGGAATCGCGAAACGGTATCCGGGCTCGACGTCCTTGTCCATCAACGTATTGCGGGAAACCCACCGAGCTATGTGCAGCTCCTGCACGCATCCGTCGGGCCCATTCGCTACGCGAACGTTCCCCTCCGATCTCCTGCCTGTGCAGTCCCGCTGGCGCGGGAATGACGACAGCGGGGGTGATCAGACCCCTCGCTGGGTCAACCCGATACTGATCCGTGGGATCCGTGTGCATCCGTGGTAATAGTCTTGTCGATCAATTGCGTAAGCTGGCTTTTGCCGACCGCACCGATCTGGGTGGCTTCGACCTTGCCGCGCTTGAACATCATCAGGGTCGGGATGCCGCGGATGCCGTAGGTCATCGGGGTCTTCTGGTTCTCGTCGATGTTGATCTTCACAACCTTCAGGCGGCCCGCATATTCCCTGGCGATGTCGTCCAGCATCGGCGCGATCGACTTGCACGGTCCGCACCATTCGGCCCAGAAGTCCAGCAGGACCGGGGTCTCGGACTGCAGCACTTCGGCGTTGAAATCGGAGTCTTTGACGTGGGTGATGTTTTCGCTCATGGGGACACCTTGCGTGGGTGATCGAACCAAATTGGGGGCGGCGGCCCGCAATGCAAGCGCGGGCACGCCGGGCGTGCTGCTACACTGGGATCAGAAGTTTATGCATTCCGAGCGGGTTGGACCCGCATCGCGCCGTGCCGTGCCGCTCCAAACTGGCATTTCATCGCAACCCGGCGCGCCGATCAAGCACGACCCTATCCTCCGGCGAATCCCGTGCATCGCGGCGGCGCCCCCTCCGACTGAAAAACCTCGTGGCCGACCAAGTCCTCACCGATACCTTCTTCGAACAGTTCGATCTGCACCCACACCTCGCCGCCGGCCTCGCCGATTGCGGCTTCACCCGTTGCACGCCGATCCAGGCGCTGACCCTGCCGGTCGCGCTCGCGGGCCGCGATGTCGCCGGCCAGGCGCAGACCGGTACCGGCAAGACCTGCGCGTTTCTGGTGGCCGTGATGAACCGGCTGCTGACCCGGCTGGCGATCTCCGAGCGCAAGGACAACGATCCGCGCGCGGTGATCGTGGCGCCGACCCGCGAGCTCGCGATCCAGATCGACAAGGACGCGCAGGCGATCGGGCGCCATACGGGTCTGCGCTTTGCGCTGATCTATGGAGGCGTCGACTACGACAAGCAGCGCCAGCAGTTGCGCGATGGTTGCGACGTGATCATCGCGACGCCCGGCCGGCTGATCGATTACTTCAAGCAGCACGTCTTCAGCTTCCGCGCGGTCGAGGCCACGGTCATCGACGAGGCCGACCGGATGTTCGATCTCGGCTTCATCAAGGACGTGCGTTACCTGCTGCGCAAGATGCCGCCGCGCGAGGAGCGCCAGGGCATGCTGTTCTCGGCGACGCTTTCGTATCGTGTGCTCGAACTTGCCTACGAGCACATGAACCAACCCGAGAAACTCAGCGTCGAAACCGAGCACGTCACCGCCGACCGCGTGCGTCAGCAGGTGTTCTTCCCGGCCAAGGAAGAAAAGATTCCGCTGCTGCTGAACCTGCTGGAACACTGCGATCCGCAGCGCAGCATCGTGTTCGTCAACACCCGCGCCGCCGCCGACCGGGTGACCCAGCGCCTGTCACGGCAGGGATTCAGGGTCGGCGCGCTGTCGGGCGACGTACCGCAGGTCAAGCGCCAGAAACTGCTCGAACGCTTCAAGCGGGGCCAGGTCGATGTGTTGGTCGCAACCGACGTCGCGGCCCGCGGGCTGCACATTCCCGACGTCACCCACATATTCAATTACGACCTGCCGCAGGACGGCGAGGACTACGTGCACCGGATCGGGCGCACCGCGCGGCTCGGCGCCGAAGGCGACGCGATCAGCTTTGCCTGCGACCTGTACGCGATGAACCTGCCCGACATCGAGCACTACATCGGCATGAAGATCCCGGTGCAGGCGATCGAGCCCGGGTGGCTGGCCACGCCGGCGCCACGCGCCCCTGTGCACGCGCACGCGACGCACAACGACGCAAGCACGGTTGCGGAACCGGTTCCCGCGGTGGCTCCGGATGCCGGGAATTCCGCGCCAGCCAAGCGACGCCGACGCCGGCGAAAGTCCCCCACTTCGCACGCCAACGCCTGAGCCGTGCCTTGTGATGCGCCCACACGAGCGGACGCGCGCTGACGTTGTAGGCGCTGCCGGCTGAGCGGCCCGCTCGTCCACAGCCCGCACTCAGCTTGACCGTCATCCCGGCGAAGGCCGGGATCCATGTTCGCTGTGATGAAGCCAAGTCAAAATGGATCCCGGCTTTTGCCGGGATGACGACCTGAAGAATGTGCTTGATGCGCTACGCTGTCCCGAGTCCCGTCTCCCGTCTCCCGTCTCCCATCTCCCGTCTCCCGTCTCCCCATTCCCGTCCAGCCGTGATCCACTTCGATTCCATCAGCAAGCGCTATTCCGAAGGCCGCGAGGCACTGATCGACCTGACGTTCCGGGTCGACGCCGGCGAAATGCTGTTCGTGACCGGGCATTCCGGCGCCGGCAAGACCACGCTGCTGAAACTGATTGCGTTGATCGAGCGCCCGAGCGGCGGTGCGATCGAAGTGCACGGACGCAACCTGGCGCGCCTCAGGCAACGTGACGTTCCCAGCCTGCGCCGCGACATCGGCATGGTGTTCCAGAATCACCGCCTGCTGATGGACCGCAGCGTCGCCGACAACGTGGCGTTGCCGCTGGTGATCGCCGGCATTCCGCGCGATGAATGCGGCAAGCGCGTACGCGCCGCGCTGGAGCGGGTGGGACTCGCCGGACGCGGCAGGGATGCGCCGGCCGGCCTCTCGACCGGCGAGCAGCAGCGGGTCGGCATCGCCCGCGCGATCGCCGGCCGCCCGGCGCTGATCATCGCCGACGAGCCCACCGGCAACCTCGATCCGCAATTGTCGGAGGAGATCATGCAGTTGTTCCTGGCCCTCAAGGCGACCGGCAGCACGATCCTGATCGCGAGCCACGACCTGCCGTTGCTCAAGCGGATGAAGCAGCGCGTGATCGTGCTCGACCACGGGCATCTGATCGACGACGTCTGCGCGCGGGACGTGGCATGAACGCCCGTGTGGCCATGGCCTCGGAGGTCCGCCACTCCCGTTTCGGGATGTGGCGCCGACAGCACGCGTGGTGTCTGCGCGACAGCCTGCGCCAGTTGGCGAGCCGTCCGCTCGGGAGTGCCTTGACGATCGCGGTGATGGGCATCGCGATCGCGCTGCCGCTGGCGTTCTACCTGCTCGTCACCAATGTGCAGCACCTCGCCACCGCGTTGGGCGATTCCCAATCGGTCAACGTGTACCTGAAATCGGGTCAGGGCGCCGAACAGGCGGCGACGCTGGCCCAGAACCTGCGGGCTCGCCCGGACGTCGGCGCGGTGTCGGTTCGCACGCCGCAACAGGGCCTCGCCGAACTGGCGGCGATGCAGGGTTTCGGCGACGCCGTCCACGCGTTGCCCGACAACCCGCTGCCGTTCGTGCTGCTGGTCGAACCCGCCGCACCCAACGACCGCGCGCAGGTGGAAGGACTGGCGGCCGCGATGCGCGAAATGCCGCAGGTCGACCTGGTCCAGGACAACGGCCAATGGCGCGCACGGCTGGATGCACTGGTGGCGCTGGGCGAGCGCGTCGCGCTGCTGCTGGCGGTGCTGCTCGGCGCCGCCGCGGTGCTGGTGATCGGCAATACGGTGCGGCTGGACATCCGTGGGCGTGCCGAGGAAATCGCGGTGCAGCGCTTGATCGGCGCCAGCGCGCCGTTCGTGCGCCGACCGTTCCTGTACGAAGGCGCTTGGTACGGACTCGCGGCCGGAATCCTCGCGGTGCTGCTGGTGCTGGGGCTGGAAGCGGTGCTGTCGGTGCCGGTGCGTGACCTGGTCGCCAGTTATGCGGGCCGCTTGCATTTGGGCGCGTTGTCCTGGGGTACCCTCGCGGTTACCCTCCTCATCGCGCTGGCGCTGGGTTGGCTGGGAGCGTGGGTCGCGAGCAGCACGCATCTGGCGCGCACCACGGCTTGAACGTTGCTGCAGCAATGCCGCGAGTCGTTCATGCAGTTTCCGGCGCCGGGGAATACGAGGCACCGTCCAACGGATTCGCGACCGCAGCCATGAACGATGTTCTCCGCCACCTCGCCAGCGACAACCCGCGCGTGATGGTGGTCGACGGCTCGAAGGTTGCCCGCACGCTGATCGCGAGGGTGCTGGAGCAGGACCTGCCGGGTGCGACGGTGATCACCTGCGCCAGCGGGCGCGAAGCGCGACAGGCGCTGCACGAGGGCGTGATCGATCTGGTGACGATCGCCTTGCGTTTGCCCGACATGGACGGCTCGACGCTCGCGAAATACGTGCGTGAGCACGCGCCGCAGGCCTACATCCCGATCGTCGCGGTCTCGGGCGACGTCGAGGAACGCGTGCAGAACCGCGAGATCGGCGGCGAGATCACCGACTACTTCGACAAGGCGGCCGGCTACGCCGCGCTTGCCGAGTTCATCCGCGGCTACGTGGCACCGCCGGACCGGGCCGAGGGCACGGTGCTGTATGTCGAGGACAGCCGCGTCGTCGCGCTCGCCACCAGCCGTGCGCTCGAGCGCCATGGACTGACCGTACATTTGGCTGGCAGCGCCGAGGAAGCGGTCGAATTCCTGGCCAGCGCGCGCGACCGCGGTGAAGTCGGCGCCGACCTGGTGTTGACCGACGTCAGCCTGAAAGGCGAGATGTCCGGTGGCGATCTGCTCGAATGGATCCGCGTCGACCTGGCCGTGGGCAAGGGGAGGCTGCCGGTGCTGGTGATGACCGGCGACGGCAATCCCGCCAACCAGGCGGCCCTCCTGAAAGCCGGCGCCAACGACTTGGTCGAGAAACCGGTCGAGGAACGCCTGTTGGTGACCAAGCTGATGTTCCAGTTGCGGGTGGC
>JBOHYT010000230.1:0-6836 GCA_050738055.1 Rhodanobacteraceae bacterium | reverse complement strand
TGGTATTCCAGGTGCGCCCGTTGTCCTGCATGGTCGCCTGCAGCACGTACAGGTCGTTGGGGTTGATCGCCGATGCCGAGAACGGGATGTGGAAAGCCTGCGGGAACTTCGGCGGATTGAAGTCCTGTTTGTTGACGGTCACCCCGGGTTGAGTGGTGACGTCCACCAGCGACAGTTCCAGCTTGGCTTCAGGGGTCAGCTGAATGCCCTGGTTCTGGATCGTGACGGTGCCCGTCACCGCGGTCGCGGATGGTGCGGGGGCGCCGCTTGCCGCCGCGGACGATTCGGACGAAGTGGTCGCAGCGGACGAACCCGAGTTGCTGGACTTCCCGCAGCCTGCCAGCAGCAAGGCCGCGACCGCGATGGACAAGGGTGCAACGACAAGCTTTCGCATGGGGATTCCTCAAGAGATGGCACCGGCCCGCGCCGTGTCCGACACGTCGGGATGTTGAAGACCCGCACAAACGCGGGCCGGAACTTCCATGGTACTTCCAGCGGCCGTGCAACGAAAGTCATCGCAGCACGCCGCCACGTGCATCCTGCCGCGGCGCGCGTCGCTGCAGCGTGATGGCGAGCGGCCGTCGAGGGCCCGCCGCCGCCAACCCGAAAACCCCACAGGAACGAGCTTGAGTGGCCACTCCCAAGGCTGCCTATTGGCTTGCGTAAACCCCGGCGCAAAGTCAGTGCACAAGAGCGATTCTTTCCCTTACCTTTCGAATAGGTTGCAGTTTAGTTAAGGTTGCGCTAAGTTCGGCACTGCGTCACATGCTTGGCCTGAGGGTGGCAGGGAGCCTGAGAGTTCGGGGCCGGGGCCGCACGACGCGCAATCTCTTGATCCGTCAACACGCCCAGAGGGCGCGACGGACAACGTCAACCTGAAAATCCTGTATCCCTTGGGGAGTACTCCTGAATGAATCGCAAGCTCCTGGCCTCGGCCATCTGCGCCGGCCTGTTTGTTGCGGGCACCGCATACGCACAAGACAACCCTGCTCCGACACCGCAGCAACAGCAGCCGGAGACGCAACCGCAGCCGCAACCGCAACCGCCAACGACGGAGGATCAGACGACGCCGGAGTTCCAGTCGCAAGCCAAGAAGGAAGACGTCAAGACTCTGGAAGGCGTGGTCGTCTCGGGTTCGCTGCTGAAACGGCCGGAGTACCAGACGGTCGTTCCTGTCCAGGAGGTCAACATCAAGGCCGATCAGGCTGCCGGCTCGTTCGGCGTGGCCAATCTGCTGCAATCGACCGCGGTCGCCGCCGGCGCTGTCCAGATCAACAACCAGTTCTCCGGTTTTATCGTGGAAGGCGGCACCGGCGTGCAGCCGATCGATCTGCGTGGCCTCGGTCCGAGCCGTACGCTGGTCCTGCTCGACGGCCAGCGGCCGGGGCCGGCGGGCACGCGCGGCCAAGTGGCGGCGTTCGACCTCAATGTCATCCCGGAGGTCATTCTGCAGCGGATCGAGATCGTCAAGGACGGCTCGTCCTCGATCTACGGTTCCGATGCCATCTCCGGCGTGGTCAACCTGATCACCAAGAAGAAGATGGACCACCTCGAACTGACCAGCGGGCTGTTCGTGCCGCAGGGTGGGGGCGGCGAACAGGTGAGCGCCTCGATCGGCGACGGATGGAACTTCAGCAACGGCAACATCATGGTGGCGGCGCAATTCCAGGAGCAGTTCCCGCTCCCTTATCGCGACCGCGACTTCCTGAAATGTTCCCATGACTTGGTTTGGGGGGACGGCAAGCGCATCGATCGCCAGGACCGTTCCATCCTGGAAGGGACGAAACTGGCGAACTGTCCCGGCAACCTGTATGCCGACACGATCATCAAATATTTCGATGCCAATACCCGGTACGTGCCATCGAGGGATGGCAGCACCGTCGGGCCGTTCGCCGGCTTCCATCCGCGCCCCTACGACAAGAACTGGAAGGCAGAGGGCCGCTACAGCCCGTATCCGAATTACCGGGACGACGGTGTGGCGTATTACGAGGACGTCCTCAACTTTCCGTTCTACGCGGACAAGTGGGCCGTCAACAAGAACCGGAACTCCAGCTTCTACGCCAGCAGCCTGTTCACCTTCGGCAGCGTGAACTGGACCAACCAGTTCCTGTACAACCATCGCCAGACGAATACGAAAAGCTGGCGGCAGTTCTTCCCGGTCGTGTACAACCCGGCCGATGACGACTACTACGAGCCGATCATGCCGTATCCGTCCAACGACAAGGTCACGGTCGATTACTACTACTTGCGGAGCCAACTGGACGGAGGGTTCGGGGACAGCAGTTGGACTTGGCAGGTCAATGCCACCCACAGCCGCTCCAAGGGTACGTACGGTCATCTGGGCATCGACGCTCGTGTCAGCGGCGACTTGACCAAACCCGCCAACGAACTCGATCTTCCGCCCATCGACTATTTCGACCCGTGCGTCCTCAATGGCCAATGCATGGATCGGTTGACCGCTGCGGTCGGTCTGCAGACAAGAGGCAGCACGGTCTTCGAGCAGAGCGGCATCAACGCGGTGGTGACGGGCGATCTGTTCGAACTCCCGGCCGGCCCGGTGTCTGCGGCATTCGGGGTCGAATATCGTCATTCGAAGATCGACGATGAGCCCGATCCCAACAACGCCGCCGGCTTCGAATGGGGCTACAGCTCGTCGCAGACCACCAAGGGTTCCGACAACGTCAAGGAAGCCTTTGGCGAAATCGGCATTCCGATCATCAAGGGCGTCACCGGCTTCGAGAACCTGTCCGCGGATCTCTCCGCCCGCGAATTCAAGTATGCGAGCGTGGGCAGTACCGACCGGGTCTGGAAGTACGGGCTCAATTGGCAGATCACCTCGACCTGGCGTGTGCGCGGCACCATCGGCACTTCGTACCGCGCTCCGGGCCTTTACCAGTTGTATCTCGGCAACCAGAGCGGATTCTATGGACAGACGGGGATCGATCCCTGCATCGACTGGGGCCAGAGCAACAATGACTTCATCCGTGCCAACTGCGCGGCCGCCGGCATCCCGAGCGACTACGCTGCCAGCGGCAATGGTTCGGCCACGGTGTTCCAGGGCGGCGGCAAGGGCTTCCTGAAGCCCGAAACTTCGCGCGCGAAGACGCTCGGCGTGGTATGGACACCTGCGTTCGGCAACTTCAATCTGGCGTTGGACTACTTCGACTACCACATCCGTGGCGAGATCGACACGCTTGGTCCGGCCGACATCACCTTCGGATGCTACGGACGGCCGGTGTACCCCAACAGCTTCTGCAACCTGTTCCACCGCAACAGCCCGACCGATGCCGGGCACCCGAACATGATCACCGACATCCACGCGACCTACATCAACATCAACAGCGAGCGCGCCCGTGGCTACGACCTGCAGATGAACTACAGCGATGATTTCTCGTTCGGCAAGCTATCTGCAGATCTGCAGGTGACCTATACCAAGGAGGACATCCAGCAACTGTTCGATTCTTCGGAGGCCAGCGGTTTCAACACGTCGAACTTCGTGGGTTATATCGGGCGTCCGACGGTCGTCGGCGTCGGCAACATCAGCGTGAAGCGTGGCGACTGGACCTACTACGTTCAGGAGCACTACACCAGCAGCACCCACAACAAGGACATCGGCCCGTACTTCACCTATCAGGGCTATCCGGACGCCTACCGCCAAATCTCGGCCAAGTACCAGTTCCGTACCGACATGTCGGTGGGCTACGACAACGGCAAGTGGGGTGTCCTCGCCGGCATCCGCAACGTCTTCGACGCCACGCCGCCTTTGATTTCCGACGGCGTCAATACCCGCCGAGGCGATGTCCCGCTGGTTGCGTCGCAGTACGACTGGTTCGGCCGCACATTCTTCGCGCGGATGAACTACAACTTCTGACGACAAACGCTGGCGCAACTGGGAAGGAGGCGACGCAAGTCGCCTCCTTGTCTCGGGATCAGCGTCGCATCCCAGCCATATCGGTCATGACGGTTCACGCCAAGAGCCGTCATTCCGGGGCCATCGCGAGCTGCACCGACGATGGCCCCGGAATGACGAGGCTTCGATTGATCTGAGACGTTCGAACCTGTTGAGACTCGACACTCGGACCCATCCATACAGACGGAGTAAAGGATATGCTACGCGGTTTTTTTTGCGTGCTGCTCGGCGGCACGCTGGCAGCGGGTCTGGGCCTGAATCCGGCCCATGCGGCGACTCCCATCCCCATCGAGGATCTGGCGCGCCTGCCTGCGCTGCAATCGGTGACCATGAGCCCCGATGGCAAGCATCTGGTTGGCCTGATCCCTGCACCCAAGGATGCGGACGCAACGGCACTCGCCACCTGGAACACCAACTCGCTGTCTTCGGGTCCGGCGGTGGTCACCCCTTCCGGCGACCGCATGAAGTTCGTCGGCGCCAACGCGCTGAAGGCCGGCAAGATCCTTGTCATCGCCCAGCAGGAATGGACGGGGCAGCTCGGCGGATGCGGCGAGGGCAGCGTAACGGGCGCGACCAAGACCTTCGCCACCAAGGCCTATCTCACCGGGGACGACCAGAAGAAATTCGATGAGGCTTTCGCCAGCAACCAGCGCAGCCTCGGGATGAGCCAACAAACCGAGACCTGTCTCGAACTGGCCGGCACCGCTTCACTGGTCAACATGCTGCCGCTCGATCCCGACAACGTGATCATCCAGCGGCTGAGTGGCGTCAGCCTCATGAGCAACTATTACCTCTACAACCTGAAGACCGGAAAAGCCGAGTTGCTGTTCCGTGGCGGCGGCCGCTCCTCGCCCGCGTTGTTCGATCCGCGTACCGGCAAGGTGCTGGTGAAATCCGCGATCGAACCGGTCGGCGACGATTACGAACAGCGCTTTCTCATCCTCAATCCGAAAACCGGGCAATTCGACCTGCAGGCGCCGCTGACGACCAAGCTGTCCAACCGGCACGAAGTGAGCGTGGATGGCATCGACGACGCCACCCACAAGTATTACGTCTTGACCGACCAGTTCTCGGACAAGGTTCAGGCGCGCCTGTATGACGCGACCACGCAGAAGTTCGATCCGGAACCGGTCGTCGCCGACAAGGATTTTTCCATCGCGGCGCTGGTGTTCGGCAAGCAGCCCAGCAACTTCAACAAGGTGGTGGGCTTCGTCGTGGACGGGCCCACCCGCCAGACGATCTACGTCGATCCGACGTTGAAAGGGGTCCAGGCCGCCATCGAGAAAGCGTTTCCGGGCCAGCAGGTCAATATCTCGAGCTACACCGACGATTTCTCCAAGGTGCTGTTCACGACGGTGAGCGCCAGCACGCCGCCGGCCTACCACATGCTGATGAACAGGCAGCAGGTGGTGAACCTCGGCAGCACGCGTCCCTGGATCAAGCCGGGCATGACGGGCGCGCAAAGCTGGGTGACCTACAAGGCCCGCGATGGAATGGCGATCCCGGCGATCCTCGATCTGCCGGTCGGTTGGAAAAAAGGCGATGCACCGGCACCGGCGGTCGTGATGCCGCACGGAGGACCTTGGGCCCGCGACTACATGGGCTGGGATGCACCGGGTTGGGTTCCGCTGCTCACCTCGCGTGGTTTCGCGGTGCTGCGTCCGCAATACCGCGGATCGGCGGGCCTCGGGCGCGCACTGTGGCTGGCCGGCGACAAGGAGTGGGGCAAGAAGATGTCCGACGACCTCGACGATGGTGCGGCCTGGATGATCTCGCAGGGCATCACGAAACAGGGCGACATCGCGATCTTCGGGTATTCCTACGGCGGCTTTGCCGCGGTTGCGGCGGACGTCCGTTCTCCCTCGCCCTTCCAGTGCGCGATCGCCGGGGCACCGGTGGCCGACCTCGGACGGCTCGGCACCACCTGGAGCGACAACCGCCTGCAACGTATCCTGCAAGGCAAGACGGTCAAGGGCATGGACCCGATGGCCAATGCGGCCAATGCCCACCTTCCCATCATGTTGTTCGTGGGCGATCGCGACGTGCGCACGCCGCAGCGAATCCATGCCGCGCCGTTCTACAACGCCGTCAAGGATCGTGTCCCGGCAAAGTTCCATCTGATCGCCGACCAGCAGCACAGCATGCCTTGGTATCCGCGCCAGCAGCGCGAGACGTTGAAGCTGATCGTGGACTACCTGGCCAAGGATTGCGGTCTGGCGTCGCCGCCGCAATCCTTGTAACGGCGCTGTGATTGGGGCCGCGGGCCGACACGTGCCTACGTGTTCGGCCAACGCGGTATCGGCAGCGCGATCCCACCGCACGGGCAGACCCGATCAGGACGGTTGCAGCGCCGCTGCAATGGTTCCAGGTGCGCCGAGTAACGCCGCTATCCGGCAGCCGGTACTGCGCTGTGGCGAGTGGATCGTGGTCGCGCGATGGCGATCGCGTCGAGCCGTGCCAAGGCCAAGCGGCTTCGGGCCAACTCGTCCTTTTGGATATGCGTGGATTTCGGCGCGCCGGCTTGTCAAAGGTGCGTGCTAGACTTTGCATCGCAAATGCAACGCGTGAGGCAGCAAAGTGAAAACGGCAACCTTACCGTCCCTGCGTGTCGACCCGGAACTGCGGCAGTCGGCCGAGGCGGTGTTGCGCAAGGGCGAGAGCCTTTCCAGTTTCATGGAACAGTCCTTGCGCGATGAGGTGAACCGCCGCCGGATGCGGTCGGAATTCCTCGCACGCGGCATCGCTTCGCGCAACCAAGCGCGGCGGAAGAGCGAGTACATCGAGGCTGATGTAGTCCATGCCGAGCTGCGCGCCATGCTGGCCAAGGCCAAAGCGTGAGGTGGCACGTCCGCTACACGCGGGCGGCGCGTGATGATCTCAAGCGGCTGTACGCTTGGTTGCTGGAGCGGGACATTGCGACTGCCGG
>JBOHYT010000229.1:0-3313 GCA_050738055.1 Rhodanobacteraceae bacterium | reverse complement strand
ATGCACGCCGCCCGGAACGCATGGCTCAGACGGCCTCGATGTCGGTGTCGCCGCCCCAAGCCTCGTTCACGTGTTCGATGACGCGCTGGCCGCGCAACCGGAATGCATGCGCCAGCCACATGATCAGCATCGAGAACACCGCGGTCACGAGCACCTCGGAACCCAAGTCGAGCAGGCTCAGGTTGCCGGCGTGCTTCGCGGGGTCCGGGTAATGGCCGACCCAACCGATCACGGTCAGGCCGCCCAGCCACGGCAGCACCCAGAAGCCGGAGCGGAAATCCATGCGTGGCGTGTGCCCGCGCTGCACCGCCTCGTGGATGGCGAGGATCGCAAAACCCAACAGCATGGCCACCATCAGCTTCCACACGATGTCCCAGCCGGACCACAACACGATCAGGTTGGACGACAGGAACGCGAGATAGGGGATGATCCATCCGCCGCTCAGCCGGAACGGCCGCTTGTAGTCCGGCAGTTCTTTCCGCAGCGCGAGCAGCACCAGCGGACCGGAACCAAACGACATGACCGTGGCCGACGTCACGAAACCCACCAATTGCTGCCAGCCGGGAAATGGCAAAAAGAAGATCAATCCGACGATGAAGGCCAGGAACACGCTCACCCACGGCACGCCACGTTTGCTCACCTTCGACAGTCCGGACGGTGCGTTGCCGTTGCGGCCCATCGCATAGGAAATGCGCGCGGTGATGGTGGTGTAGATGAGGCCGGTGTCGGCAGGCGAGATGAACGCGTCGATGTACAACAGCAGCGCCAGCCAGGTCAACCCCAGCGTGCCAGCCAGTGCGGCCAGCGGCCCGAACGCCAGCGCGCGATCCTCGATGCCGCCCGAGAAGGTGGTGCCGATGTGCGGCCAGCCGTGGGCCAGCGCCGACAGCGGCAGTGCGCCGATGAAGGCGATCTGCAGCAGGATGTAGATGATCGCGCAGATGACCAGTGAACCCAGCACCGCGATCGGCACGTTGCGCTGCGGGTTGTCGGTCTCGCCCGCCAGGTTCACGCCCTGCCGGAAACCGAGATAGGAGAATACGATGCCGGCGGTGGCGATCGCCGAGAACACGCCGTGCCAACCCAGCGGCAGGAAGCCACCGGCGGCCGGATGCGCGAAATGCCCGCTGTGGAAATCCGCGGAGAGGAATGCGATCACAACGATGGTGATGATCCCGAGCTTCCACCACACCAGCGCGTTGTTGAGCCGTGCGAACCAGCGGATGCCGAACATGTTGATGATGCTGAACAGCAGCATCAGCCCGGCGGCGACCGCATAGCCTGGCCCGGTCAAGACCGCCGTGCCGTTTTTCAGTGTTTGCAGCCAGGGTAGGTAATTGGCCCCGTATTGCAGGGCTGCCTCGACCTCGATCGGCGCGGTGGACGCGGCGCCGAGCCAGGTGATCCAGCCCGAGGTGTAGCTCGCGAACGAGCCGAACGCGAAGTGCGGAAACCGGACCACGCCGCCGGAAACCGGAAACATCGTGCCGAGCTCCGCGTAGGTGAGCCCGATGAACGTGATCATGATCGCGCCGAACAGCCACGAGAGCACCGACGCCGGTCCGGCCTGCTCGGACGCCGCAAGCGCGCCGAACAACCAGCCCGAACCGATAATCGAACCGACCGCCGTGAACAGCAGGCCGACCATGCCGACGTGGCGTTTAAGGCGACGGTCGTCGCGGGCTACGGTGTGGTCGGGCGATGCGGGCACGGCAGAATCCTCGTTGCGCGGATCACCGTGACACGCGGCTCAGGCTGGAGCGCGCTCGCGGCAGTCGGTCCCCGGTGCATGGATGCAGTGCGCCATCCATTGGCACGGGGTTGCAGAATCCGATCATCCATGCGTAAGCCAGAGGGCGCAAGGGCGGGACGCGTCAGGCGTTGCCGTAGAACAGCTCGCGCCCGATCAGCATGCGGCGGATTTCGTTGGTACCGGCGCCGATTTCGTAGAGCTTGGCGTCGCGCAGGATGCGGCCGGTCGGAAACTCGTTGATGTAGCCGTTGCCGCCCAGCGACTGGATGGCTTCCAGCGCCACCTGCACTGCGTTGGATGAGGCGCTGAGCAGGCACGAAGCCGGGTCGATGCGCGACTTGATGCCGCGGTCGAACTGCTGCGCGACCAAGTAGGCGAACGCGCGCGAGGACTGCAGCGCGGTGTACATGTCGGCGAGTTTGGCCTGCATGATCTCGAAGCTGCCGATCGGCGCGTTGAACTGCTTGCGCTCGCGCACGTACGGCAGCGTGACGTCGATCGCGGCCTGCATCAGCCCGACCGGGCCGCCCGACAATACCAGCCGCTCGGTGTCGAGTCCGCTCATCAGCACCCGGACGCCTTCGTTGACCTCGCCGATGCGGTTGGCGTCGGGAATCTCGCAATCCTCGAACACCAGTTCGCAGGTGTTGGAGCCGCGCATCCCCAGCTTGTCGAGCTTCTGCGCCGTCGAGAAACCCTGCATGCCCTTTTCGACGACGAACGCGGTGATGCAGCGGCTGCCGGCGGTGCGGTCGGCGGTGCGCATGTACACCAGCAACACGTTTGCCTCGGGACCGTTGGTAATCCACATCTTGCTGCCGTTGGCGACCCAGTGGTCGCCGCGTTTCCCGGCCTTGCACTTCATCGAGCCGACCACGTCCGAGCCCGCGCCCGGTTCACTCATGGCCAGCGCGCCGATCCATTCACCCGAGCACAGTTTCGGCAGAAATTTCTTCCGCTGTGCCTCGTTGCCGTTGTGGAAGATGTTGTTGACGCACAGGTTGGAATGCGCGCCGTAGGAGAGCCCGACCGACCCCGACGCCCGCGAGATTTCCTCCATCGCGACCAGATGCGCGAGAAACCCCATCCCGCTGCCGCCGTATTCTTCGGAGACGGTAATACCGAGCAGCCCCATCTCGCCGAGCTTCTGCCACAGGTCGTGCGGAAACAGGTTGTCGCGGTCGATCGCATCGGCGCGCGGCGCGATTTCCTTCTCCGCGAAGGCGCGCACGCTTTCGCGCAGCAGGTCGATGTCCTCGCCGAGTGCAAATGGATGCATGAGAATCCCTTTGACGTCATTCCGGCGAAAGCCGGAATCCATTCTGCTTCTCACACACACAAAGAGCAAAATGGATTCCGGGTTCCGGTCCGATGACGCTGGACCGGCCCCGGAATGACGAGTTGGTTGTTACGCTTCTTCTGGTCCCTGGTCCCTGGTCCCAGGTCCCGGGTCCCGGCTTTACTGCCCCCGCATCCTGCCCTTGAACCGCGTTCCGTCGCTGCCCATCGTCGGCAACTTGATCTTGCCGACCGCATTGATGCGTTCTTCGGCCATGCGGT
>JBOHYT010000228.1:0-7591 GCA_050738055.1 Rhodanobacteraceae bacterium | reverse complement strand
CCCTGTTCCCTGTTCCCTGTTCCCTGTTCCCTGTTCCCTGTTCCCTGTTCCCTGTTCCCGAGTCCCGATTCCCGGCCTCAATACAACAACCGCGTCCTGACGGTGCCGGGAATCGTCGAGAGCTGCTCGCGCAGCGATTCCGATTGTTCCTCGGATGCCGATACGTCGATCACGACGTAGCCGAGGTCGCCGGCGGTTTGCAGGTATTGCGCGTTGATGTTGACGCCGCCCTGCGAGAACCCCTCGTTGATGCGCGACAGCACACCCGGGACGTTGTGGTGGATATGCAGCAGGCGGCGGCTGCCGGAGTGTTCGGGCAGGCTGACTTCGGGAAAGTTCACGGCCGACAGGGTCGAGCCGTTGTCGCTGTAGCGAACGAGCTTGGACGCCACTTCGGTGCCGATGTTGAGCTGCGCTTCCTGGGTACTGCCGCCGACGTGCGGGGTCAGGAGCGCGTTGTCCAACTCGCGAAGCGGCGACTCGAAACTCTCGTCGCGGCTTTTCGGCTCCTTCGGGAACACGTCCACCGCGGTGCCGGCGAGGTGGCCGTCCTTCAACGCTTTGGCCAATGCCGGGATGTCGACGACGTTCCCGCGCGACGCGTTGATCAGCATCGCGCCGCCTCGCATCCGCGCGATCTGCCGCGGGCCAATCATTCCTGCCGTTTCCGGTGTCTGCGGCACGTGCAACGTCACGACGTCCGCGCGGCCCAGCAGGTCGTCGAGGTCGTGCGCCGCCGACGCGTTGCCGAGCGCGAGCTTGGGTTCGATGTCGTGGTAGACGACATGCATGCCCAGCGATTCGGCGAGCACGCCGACCTGCGTGCCGATGTGCCCGTAGCCGACGATGCCGAGCGTCTTGCCGCGCACTTCGAAACTGCCTTCTGCCGATTTGGCCCAGCCGCCACGATGGCATTCGGCGTTCCGCTCAGGGACCCGCCGCATCAGAAGTATTGCCTCGGCGATCACCAGTTCCGCGACGCTACGCGTATTCGAATACGGTGCATTGAACACCGGCACACCGCGTTCACGCGCGGCGCCGAGCTCGACCTGGTTGGTGCCGATGCAGAAGCACCCGACCGCGAGGAGGCGCCGTGCGTGCGCGATTGCATCGCTATCCAGTTGCGTGCGCGAACGCAACCCGACGATATGCGCGTCGGCGATGGCAACCAGCAACTGCCCGCGCGGCAACGCCTTGTCGTGCAGTTCCACGCGAGTGTAGCCGGCCGAATGGAACGCTTCCACCGCGCTCGGGTGGATGCCTTCCAGCAGCACGACCTTGATGTCGCCTTTCGGAAACGAGGTCTTCATGGCGATCGCGGCGCTCCGGGCGAAGGGAGTGCTAGGCTAGCTGGGTTCTCCCCGCAGATGAAATGCCGCAGATGGATATGCATGAGAGAAACCGTCGGGTGTTGTATCCCGAGATCGAGCCGTTCGACAGCGGGATGCTGCCGGTGTCCGCGCTGCACACGCTGTACTACGAGCAGTGCGGCAATCCGCACGGCAAGCCGGTGGTGTTCCTGCACGGGGGGCCGGGCGCCGGCTGCAACGCCAAGTGCCGGAGGTTTTTCGATCCGAAGGTGTACCGGATCGTGCTGTTCGACCAGCGTGGCTGCGGGCGTTCGACGCCGCACGCGGAACTCCGCGAAAACACCACCTGGGACCTGGTCGGCGACATCGAGCGGTTGCGCGAGCACCTGCGGATCGCGAAGTGGCAGGTGTTTGGCGGCTCCTGGGGTTCGACACTCGCGCTCGCGTATGCGGAAACCCATCCGACGCGTGTATCCGAGTTGGTGTTGCGCGGAATTTTCATGCTGCGGCGCGCCGAGCTCGAGTGGTTCTACCAGGGCGGCTGCGACATGTTGTACCCGGATGCGTGGGAGGCGTATCTAGCGGAAATCCCCGAAGTCGAGCACGGCGATTTGATCGCGGCGTACCACAAGCGACTGATTTGCGACGATCCGGCGGTGCGGCTCTCGGCCGCGCGCGCGTGGTCGGTGTGGGAAGCCTCGACGAGTTTTCTGCTGCAGAACGAGGCGTACATCGCCGCCAGCGCCGGCGACGAATTCGCGCTGGCATTTGCGGGCATCGAGAACCATTACTTCGTTCACGGCGGTTTTTTCGAACACGACGACCAATTGCTGCGCGACGCGGAGCGCCTCAAGGACATTCCCGCGGTCATCGTGCAGGGGCGCCACGATGTGGTGTGCCCGATGCGCGGTGCCTGGGACCTGCACCGTGCATGGCCCGAGGCGGACCTGAAGGTCGTGCCGGATGCCGGGCATTCGGCGTTCGAGCCGGGCAACGTGCATGAATTGGTGAGCGCGACCGATCGTTTCCGCGACCGCTCGCGCTGAGCGGCGTTTCAAGGTCGCCAGAGCATGCGGTCAATGCGACGACCGGCCCGTAGGAGGGCCGGAAGGCCCGATCCGGAATGCCAAAACCGCCGTGACCCGATCGCGGCTTCCGCCGCTCCTACCACCGCTCCTGCCGTGCGGCCCGTAGGAGGGCCGGAAGGCCCGACCGCCACATGCCCGGCGGCACCGCGTCAGTCTTCTTCCGCTTTCGGCTTGTACGCTTCGGTCAGTTCCTTCTGCACCTGCGCCGGCACCGGGTCGTAGTGCGACAGCTCCATCGCGAAGCGGCCTTCGCCGCCGGTGAGGGCGCGCAGTTCGGTCTGGTAGCCGATCACTTCCGCGAGCGGCGCCTGCGCTTTCACGACCAGCACCCCGCCTCGCAGCACGTCGGTTCCGTTGATCCGCGCGCGCTTGGAGGCGAGACCGCCGGTGACGTCGCCCATGTAGCGTTCCGGGACGTTGACGTCCATGTTGACGATCGGTTCCAGCACGATCGGATTCGCCTTGGACACCGCATCGAGGAAGGCCTTGCGGCCAGCCGAGACGAACGCGACTTCCTTGGAATCGACCGGGTGGTACTTGCCGTCGTACACGACGACACGCACGTCCTGCATCGGATACCCCGCGACCGCGCCGTGTTCGAGCACCTGCCGCACGCCCTTCTCGATGGCCGGGATGAACTGGTTGGGGATCACGCCGCCCTTGCTGTCGTCGCGGAATTCGAAGCCTTCGCCGCGCGCCAGCGGTTCGACCCGGAGGAACACCTCGCCGAACTGTCCGGCGCCGCCGGTCTGCTTCTTGTGGCGGTGGTGGCCCTCGGCCCTGGCGCCGATGGTTTCGCGGTAGGCGATCTTTGGCGGATGGGTGATCACATCGACGCCGTACTTGTCCTTCATCCGCGCCAGCGTGAGCTTCAAGTGCAGGTCCGAGAGACCGCGCACCACTGTCTCGTTCAGTTCCTTGTTGTGTTCGACGCCGAGGCAGGGGTCTTCCTCGGCGAGCCGGCCCAAGGCATTGGCGAGCTTCTGGTCCTGACCCTTGTGCCGGGGCTCGACGGCGAGCCCGAACATCGACAGCGGAAAGTCGAGCGGCTTCAAGTGGATCGCGTCCTCGCCGTGCGAGTCGTGCAGCACCGCGTCGAAATGGATTTCGTCGACCTTGGCGACGCCTGCGATATCGCCCGGGATCGCCTCTTCGATCTCGATGTGTTCCTTGCCCTGCAGCTTCAGCAGGTGCCCGACCTTGAATGGCTTCTTGCCATCGTCGATGAACAGTTGCGAGTCCTTTTTCACGGTGCCCTGCCACACCCGGAACACCGCGAGCTTGCCGACGAACGGATCATTGATGATCTTGAACACGTCGGCGATCACGTGCGCGTCCGGATCCGGTTTTGCCTCGATGGGTTTGGCACCAACGCCGCTGCCCTTCACGAATGGCGGCGGGTTGGCTTCGCCCGGATGCGGCAGCAGTTTGCAAGTAACCTCAAGCAACTCCGCGACACCCGCGCCGTTCTGGGCGGAGGTGAAACAGATCGGCACGAGGTGTCCCTCGCGCAGGCATTGCTCGAAAGCGTTGTGCAGGTCCTCAAGCGAGAGCGTGTCCTCGCCGTCTTCGAGGTAACGGCCCATCAGGCGTTCGTTGATCTCGACGACCTGGTCGATGATCTGCTGGTGCGCGTCCGCGACGGGTCCCAAGTCGCTGTCACCGGTGGCTGCGAAAAAACAGTCGGCCACTTTGGTGCCGTGCCCCGCGGGCAGGTTGACCGGCAGGCACTCTGCGCCGAACTCACCACGCAGTTCGTCGACCAGCGTCGCGAGATCCAGGCCTTCCATGTCGATGCGGTTCACGATCAGCATCCGCGCAAGTCGCCGCTGCTTTGCGTAGTGCATCAACCGGCGCGTGCCGTGTTCGATGCCGGTGCTGGCGTTGACCACGACCGCGCAGGTCTCGACCGCGGAGAGCGCGCACAGCGCCTGGCCGCGGAAATCGGCATAACCCGCGGTGTCGATCAGGTTGACGTGGCAGCCCGCGGTATCCACCGACGCGATCGTCGAGTGGATCGAATGCTTTCGTTCCTTTTCCTGGTCATCGAAGTCGGAGACCGTGTTGCCGCGATCGACGGTGCCCGGCGTCTGGACCGCGCCGCCCGCGTGCAGCAGCGCCTCGAACAAGCTGGTCTTGCCGGCGCCGGCGTGGCCCGCGAGGGCCACGCTGCGGATGTCTCCGGTGCGGTACGCGGTCATGCTGGGCTCGCTTTTTCCGGACAGGCGGGTCCGCTGACCATGCTCCCAACGGGCTTTGGGGTCAAGCGCCAGGATGCGCGCGAGGAACCTGCACGGGGCCGCACGGTCTGAAACCGCATCTGCCATGGTTGCGGGCGAGCCGGCCCGCGACGGCGCTGCGCATGGGCGGGCGCGGCACTTCCCCTACACTTCCACGCGCATCTGCCGCACACCGACCGACTGCATGCCCCGCAACGAAGCACAGAAAACGACCCAACCGCCGCCGCGCGGGCGGATTGGTGCGCTTGCCGGGACCGATGAGCTGAGCGCGCTGGGCGCGCCGGTCTATGTGCGGCTCACCCAGCGGCAACGACCGCCGCGCGACCGCCGCAGCACATGGGTGCTGGTGGCCGTGGTGGTGGCCGCGCACGCGCTGCTGGCGTGGATCGCGTACCTGGTGCTGCGCCCGGAGCCGCATCATCCCGGCGAGCAGAACGTGGTCCAGATCACCCTTATCGAACCGACTTCCGGATTGCCGCCACCACCGTCACTGATTCCTCCGCCGCCGTTGCAGCGTGCGGCTCCGCAGACCGCGCCGCATCGTCCCGTGCCGTACGTGCCACCCGCGAAAGGTGCCATCAGCGTTACCCTGGAGGGGCCGAAGGGGCAGCCGCTCGACCTCTACGCGCCGAACGGGCAAATCCGCCTGCCGCCGCCGTCCTCCTCGCAGAAAACCGCGCCGCCGGCCGCGTACCGGACGCCCGAAATCCAGGGCTCGCAGCTCTACAGCGGCAAGTCTCCGGTTCCCTACAAGCCGACCCGTTTCGCCAAGGACTTCGCGCCGACCAACCAGAGCCTGGGTGCCAAGACCATCGGCCGTGCGTTCGACAAGGCAGTCGAGAAGACGACGGTCGTGAAGACCGTGAAGCTGCCTGGCGGCATAAAGGTCAAATGCGGCGTGTCGCCACTGTTGCTCGCGCTTGGATGTTTGCCACCGCCGCCTCCGCCTCCTCCGAAGAACGACAACGACATCCGCTTGTCGATGCCGCCGCCCGAGACGCTGACCGGCAAGAAGGTGGCGGTGCCGTCTTCGGCTGCCAGCGCGCCGAAGCCTGCAACAGCCGCGTCGACGCCCGCCTCCGCGTCGAGCTCGTAGAAGTGCAGCGGTGCGCGACGCTTTTACTCCTCCCCCCTCAGGGGGAAGGTCGGGATGGGGGTGGGTTGAAAGAGTGGCGACGAGGAAACACGTCTCGACCCCCACCCTCGCGCATCATTGCGTTCGCAAGAGCTATGGCTCGCAAGCGCGCAGCTTCGCCCCACCTGAAGGAGAGGGCTTCGAGCGGTGAGTTGCCACGCGACTGTCGCGAGTCCTGCAAAATGTATCGTCGCGGCATGCCACTTCAACATACCGTTACAATTCACGGATGCCCGAACCGCCCCAGATCCTCGCCACACGACCTGCGCGCGGCAGCCGGTTTCTGCGCGTGGAAGAAGTCGACCTTGCGTTTTCGAACGGCGCACGGCGCACCTTCGAGCGTCTCACCGCATCCGGCCGGGGCGCGGCGTTCATCGTGCCGATGCGCGACGACGACACGGTGCTGCTGGTCCGGGAATACGGTGTCGGCCTCGATCGCTACGAACTCGGCTTGCCGAAGGGCCGGATCGATGCCGGCGAGAACGCGCTTCAAGCCGCCAATCGCGAGTTGCAGGAAGAGGTCGGTTTCGGCGCGCGCACGCTGACGCCGCTGGCGACGCTGTCGTTGTTGCCGGCGTACATGACCCACAAGGCGCAGGTCGTTTTGGCGCAGCAACTGTATCCCTCGCGCCTCGATGGCGACGAGCCGGAACCGCTGGAAGTCGTGCCCTGGAAGCTTTCCAACCTGCACGCACTGCTGGCGCGCGAGGATGTGTCCGAAGGCCGTTCGATCGCGGCGTTGTTCATCGTGCGCGAATATCTCGCCGGCAGGTTTATCCCGCATGAGCATCCTTGAGCGTTTTGCGCAGGACACCCGCAGGCTTGCGCGGCGCGCGGGTGCGGCGATCCTGGACGTGTATGCCGACAGCTTCTCGGTCGAGACCAAGAGCGACAACTCGCCGTTGACCGCCGCGGACATGGCGTCGCATCGCGTGATCGTGGAAGGCCTGCGCGCGCTGACCCCGGATATCCCGGTGTTGTCCGAGGAATCGAAAAGCATTGGCTGGAGCGAACGGCGTGGCTGGGACCGGTACTGGCTGGTCGATCCGCTGGACGGCACCCGCGAGTTCGTGAAACGGAACGGCGAATTCACCGTCAACATTGCGTTGATCGAGCAACACGTGCCGGTGCTGGGCGTGGTGTTGCTGCCGGTGACCGGAGAGTTGTATTACGGCGTGGCGGGTGACGGCGCGTTCCAGGAATCCGCGCCGGGCGCGTTGCCGCAACCGATCACGACGCGTGCTGCGCCGGCGATACCGGTGGTGGCCGGCAGCCGCTCGCACGGCAGCGAGCGCCAGGCGGCGGTGCTTGCCGGACTGGGTGACCATCGCCTGGTGTCGGTCGGTTCCTCGATCAAGTTCTGCATGGTTGCGCGTGGCGACGCCGACCTGTACCTGCGCCTCGGCCCGACTTCGGAATGGGACACGGGCGCCGCGCAGTGCGTGGTCGAGCAGGCCGGCGGCGCGGTGGTCGACCTGCACGGCGAGCCGTTGCGCTACAACCGCAAGGATTCGCTGCTCAACCCGGAATTCCTCGCGGTGGGTGACACGTCCGTGGATTGGCTTTCCCGGTTGCGTATCGAGGAAAGGCAGAAGCCTTTCGACACGGATCAACACGGATAAAAGCGGGAAACGCAAAGAGCGAAAGCCTTCGACACGGATCAACACGGATAAAAGCGGGAAAGGCAAAGAGCGGAAGCCTTTGACACGTATCAGCACGGATAAGAGCGGACAAGGCAAAGAGCGGAAGCCTTTGACACGGATCAACGCGGATAAAAGCGGACAAGGCAAAGAGCGAAAGCCTTTGACACGGATCAAC
>JBOHYT010000227.1:0-11920 GCA_050738055.1 Rhodanobacteraceae bacterium | reverse complement strand
CCCCGGCCCGCGCCGGCGCGGGCTGCGCAACTCCCTGAAGCCGCACCACCGCTGGAAGATCCTCGACAACCTGCGCCGCGGGCTGGTGCCGCTGGCGATGATGGCGCTGCTGCTGGGCGGCTGGACGCACAACGAACGCGGCGCCTACTGGAGCCTGGTGGTGGTGACGTTCCTGCTCGGACCACCGCTGCTGATCTCGGCCGTGCAGGTGCTGCGCAACCTCCGGCAGCGCGTGCCGCCGCGTCGCTGGCGCAATACCTGGCGCAACATACGCCACGAATTGCTGCGCGACGTGTTCGCGATCGCGGTACTGCCGTTCGAGGCGTGGCTGAACCTCGACGCGATCCTGCTGAGCGCCGGACGGTTGCTGTTCACCCGTCGGCACCTGCTCGAATGGGCGCCGATGAGCGATGCCGAACGCGGCGCGGTCTCCAGCCTCGCGGGCTACACGCGCCTGATGTGGATGGCACCGGCGATCGCCGTGGCCGTCGGATGGGCGATCGTGTACGGCACACCCATGGTGTTGCCCGCGGCGCTGCCGTTCCTGGTGTTGTGGTTCGCGGCACCGGCGCTCGCGTGGTCGATCAGCCGCACCCCGGAACTTCCGGCGCCGCCGCTGGACGCGGCGCAGCGGCTGTTCCTGCACGGCATCGCGCGACGCGTCTGGCACTGGTTCGACACCTTCGTGAACGCGGACGAGCACTGGCTTCCGCCCGACAATGTCCAGACGTTCCCGGTCGAACTCATCGCGCACCGCACCTCGCCCACCAACATCGCGATGGCGCTGCTGGCCAACCTCACGGCGTACGACTTCGGGTATCTCACCCGCGACGGGTTGCTGCGCCGCACCAGCGCGACGCTGGACACGCTGCGCCACCTTCCGCGGCACCGCGGCCATTTCTACAACTGGTACGACACGGCGAGCCTCGAACCGATGTTGCCGATGTACGTATCGAGCGTGGACTCGGGCAACTTGATGGGCAGCCTGCTGGTGCTCGCCAACGCGCTCGAGCACCCCGACAGCGAACCGCTGGTGCCGCCGAACCTCGCGAGCGGCCTGCGCGATACTGCGCACCTGCTGGGCGAGCAGTTGCCGAGCGTGGATGCCTCCGATCCGAATGCCAGCCTGGCGCTGGCGGCCACCCTGTCGGAACTGGACGCGCTGCTGGCCGATGCGATCGCCAATGCAGCGGCATTACCGGTGCTGCACGGCCTCTTGGCGCGGATCGAGAGCGAAGCTGGCAAGCTCGCGCAACTGGTCGCGGACAACGCGATCGGCGGCGAATTCGCCGAATGGGCCCGGGCGCTGACGCGCCAGGCGACCGCGGCCTGCGAGGAAATCGACGAGCTCGCGCCGTGGCTCGGTCTCGGCGATTCCGGCAGCGACGACGATGAGGCCCGCGCGCTGCTGGCCGAATTGGAACGCAATCCGGACACCGCGCGCGCCCGGGTACTCGCCAGCGAAATCGCCGCAAGGCTGGAAGCCGAAGGCGCATCCGACTCGTGCGCGGCACTCGCCGAATTGCAGGCCACGCTCAACCGGCGTCGCGACGATGCCGCGGCGCTGGCCGCGCGCTGCCGCGAATTCGCGGACATGGACCTCGAGTTCCTGTGGGACGAGCGCCGTGGGCAGTTCACGATCGGCTACGACGTCGCACGCGGCAAGCGCGACGCTGCCCATTACGACCTGCTCGCTTCCGAAGCGCGCACCTTGAGCTACGTGGCGATTGCGCAGGGGCAGGTGCCCCCGACCCACTGGTTCAAGCTCGGCCGGCTGCTCACGGTGGCGGTCGGCCGACCCACGCTGGTGTCGTGGAGCGGCTCGATGTTCGAGTACTTGATGCCACTGCTGTTGATGCCGAATCACCGGCACACCCTGCTCGCCGACACCTGCAGCGCCGCGGTCGCGCGCCAGATCCAGTACGGTGCGCAGCAGCGGGTTCCGTGGGGCGTATCCGAATCGGCCTACAACGCGACCGACGCCCACCTCGTCTACCAGTACCGCGCGTTCGGCGTGCCGGGGCTGGGGCTGAAGCGCGGGCTCGGCGAAGACCTCGTGATCGCGCCGTACGCCACCGCGATGGCGCTGATGATCGACCCTGCCGCGGCCTGCGAGAACCTGGAACGTCTCGCCGAAATCGGCGCGCTGACCCGCTACGGTTTCTGCGAAGCGCTCGACTTCACCGCCGGACGGGTCAGCGAGAACGAGGATTTCGCGCTGGTCAGGAGCTGGATGGCCCACCACCACGGCATGAGCCTGCTCGCCATATCGTCGCTGCTGAACCGCCAGCCGATGCAACGGCGCTTCCTGCGCGAGCCGATGTTCCGGGCCTACGAACTGCTGCTTCGCGAGCGGATTCCGGAGGCCAGGCCGCGCCATCCCGCGACGCTGGACCTCGAACAGCCCCGTCAGACCCGCGCGCGGGTGCACACACAGACCCGCGAAGTCCTCGACATGGACACGCCGCTGCCGGAAGTGCACCTGCTGTCCAACGGCAACTACCACGTGATGCTGACTCAAGTTGGCGCGGGCTACAGCCGCTGGCGCGATCTCGGCATCACCCGCTGGCACGGCGACGCGGTCAGCGACGACGAGGGCATGTTCGTGTACCTGCGCGACGTCGAATCGGGACACGCCTGGTCCGCCACCCGACAGCCGATGGGTGACGCGGGCGGCACCTGCAGCGCAACCTTTTCCCAGGCCCGCGCCGAATTCCACCGCTCGGATTTCGGCATCACCACCGAGATGCTGGTCGCGGTGTCGGCCGAGGACGACATCGAGTTGCGCCGCTTGCGCCTGACCAACCGCACGCTGAAGACGCGCACACTCGACATCACCAGTTATGCGGACATCGTGCTCGCGCCGCCCGGGGCGGATGCTTCGCATCCAGTGTTCAGCAAGCTGTTCCTCGAGACCGAATCGGCGCCGGAACTTGACGCGCTGCTGGCGACCCGCCGTCCGCGCTCCCCAGACGACCGTCATCCGTGGCTCGTGCACCAGCTCACCACCCGCGGCGGCACCATCGGCGAAGGCGGTTTCGAAACCGATCGCGAGGCCTTCCTCGGGCGCCTGCGCGGCCCCGCGCGACCGCGCGCGCTGTCGGGCGATGCGCCGCTCGCGGGGCACACCGGCGCGGTGCTCGATCCGATCGTGTCGCTGCGCCGGCGCATCCGGATCCTGCCCGGCCATACCGCCGGCGTCGACATCCTGACCGGCGTCGCCGCCGACCGCGGCGCCGCGCTTGCACTCGCCCGCAAATATCGCGAACGGCACCTCCACCAGCGCGTGTTCCAGTTGGCCTGGACCCACGACCAGGTCGCCTTGCAGCAGCTCAACATGAGCGCGGTCGAGGCGCAGCGCTACGAGCGGGTCGCCAGCGCGCTGCTGTACGGACCGGTCGCGCCGCCACGCGCCGCCGGAGGCGCGCTGCCGCCGCGCTCCGCGTTGTGGAAGCACGGCATCTCCGGCGACCTGCCGATCGTGCTCGCGCGGATCGCAAACACCAGCCAGATCGACCTGGTACGGCACCTGATCCAGGCCCACGGGTACTGGCAGATGCGCGGCCTGCAGGCGGATCTCTTGATCTGGAACGAGGAACTCTCGGGCTATCGCCAGGAGTTGCAGGAGCACATCCTTTATCTGATCGAATCGGGCGCCGAGGCGCGCGGCGGCCTCGGGCGCGGTCGGATGTTCGCGTGGCGCATCGAGCACCTGCCGGTGCCGGATCGCTCGCTGATGCTGTCGATGGCGCGCTGCGTGTTCTCGGGCGACGCGGGCCGGCTGCGCGACCAGATCGCGCGGATGCTGCCTGCGGACGCAGCGGCCAAACGGCCGGCGCGGCTGCCCCGGCACAAGCCGCAAGTCGGCAGCTACGCGCTGCAGCCGCCGTCGGAAGACCTGCGACTCGGCAACGGTTTCGGCGGCTTCCGCAACGACGGCAGCGAGTACGCGATCTGGCTCGCCGGCGGCGCGGCGACGCCCGCGCCGTGGTGCAACGTGCTCGCCAACCCGCGCTTCGGCACGGTGCTGAGTGAAACCGGCGGCGCCTACACCTGGCTGGAAAATGCCCACGAGTTCCGACTCACGCCCTGGCACAACGATCCGTTGCGCGACCCGAGCGGCGAAGCCGCGTGGCTGCGCGACGAAGCCACTGGCGAATACTGGTCGCCGACGCCGCAACCCTCGCCCGATGGCGATCCCTACCACATCTGCCACGCTTTCGGTTCCAGCCGCTTCGAACACGTCCACGCCGACCTGTACAGCGAATGGACCGTGTGCGTCGCCGCGGATGCGCCGGTGAAGCTGTCACTGCTGAAGCTCGTCAACAAGAGCGACCGCACGCGCGCGGTCTCGCTGACCTGCTACGTCGGCTGGGTACTGGGCGATCGCCGCGAGCGCAGCGCCGGCCACGTCGAGACCTGGATCGACCGGGCCTCCGGCGCGCTGTTTGCACGCAATCCGTTCGAAGACAACTTTTCCGACCGCGTGGCCTTCCACACGCTGGCCGCACGGCCGCGGAGCTTCAGCGCCGATCGTCGTGCCTTCATCGGCCGCAACCGCAACCTCGCCGCGCCGTCCGGGATGCGCGCCGAGACGCTGGACGGCGCCTGCGGCGCAGGCCTCGACGCGTGTTCGGCGCAACGCGCGGTGTTCGAACTCGAGCCCGGCGCGGAAATCGAAACGGTCGTGCTGCTCGGCGCCGCGGCCGGCGAACCGGAGGCGCGCGAACTGGTGCGCGCCTTCGGCGACATCGACGCGGCGCACGAAGAGCTCGATCGTGTGCACAACCAGTGGCAGGAAAGCGTTTCGCAATTGCACGTGCGCACCCCCGACGCCGCCACTGACCTGATGGTGAACGGCTGGCTGCCGTACCAGGTGCTGGCCTCGCGTGTGTTCGCACGCAGCGGTTATTACCAGTCGGGCGGCGCGTGGGGCTTCCGCGACCAGTTGCAGGACGTGATGGCGCTGCTGCACACGCGTCCGGATCTCGCGCGCGAACAACTGCTGCGCTCGGCGCGCCACCAGTTCCGCGAGGGCGACGTGCAGCACTGGTGGCATCCGCCGACCGGCCGCGGCGTGCGCACCCGCATCAGCGACGACCGTTTGTGGCTGCCGTGGTGCGCGGCCGAATACGTGCGGGTCACCGGCGACGCCGCGGTGCTGGATGAGTCCGTGCCGTTCCTCGACGGACGTCCGCTCGCTGCCGACGAGGAATCCGCTTTCGAGGACGTGGCGATCACCGGCGAGCAGGCCAGCCTGTACGAACATTGCCTGCGCGCGATCCGCGTGAGCCTCCGGTTCGGCGCGCACGGCCTGCCGCTGATCGACGGCGGCGACTGGAACGACGGCATGAATCGCCTGGGTCTGGCCGGCCGCGGCGAAAGCGTGTGGCTCGGCATGTTCCTGCACGACGTGCTGACGCGCTTCGCGCCACTGGCCGACGCGCGGACCGACGCCAATATCGCCGGCGAGCTTCGCGCCTCCGCGACCGAGCTCGCGTCGATGCTCGAACGGCACGCATGGGACGGCGACTGGTACCTGCGCGCGTGGAACGACGACGGCGTCGCGATCGGCTCGGCGCGCGGCGCGGAATGCCGGATCGATTCGCTTCCGCAAAGCTGGTCGGTGCTGGCCGGCCTCGGCGATGCCGCACGCCGCGAACGCGCGATGGATGCGGTGCTCGACCAGCTCGTCGACGAGGGAGCCGGCATCGTGAAACTGTTCACGCCGCCGTTCGACAAGACCCCGCTCGACCCCGGCTACATCAAGGGCTACGTGCCGGGCGTGCGCGAGAACGGCGGCCAGTACACCCACGCCGCGGTATGGGTGGCGATGGCGCTGGCGAAACTCGGCCGCACCGACGACGCATGGCGGATCGCGCAGATGCTGAATCCGATCCGGCACAGCAGCGACGCCGCCGCGGCGCGGCGCTACCGGCTCGAACCATACGTGGTCGCGGCCGACGTGTACGCCGCACCCGGCCACCTTGGCCGCGGCGGCTGGAGCTGGTACACCGGATCGGCCGGCTGGATGTACCGGCTGCTCACCGAATCGCTGCTGGGCCTGCAGCGCGAAGGCGATCGGCTGGCCTTCGCGCCGTGTGTGCCCGACGACTGGCGGCGCTGGTCGGCCAGCTGGCGGCACGGCGGCGCCCGTTACCACATCGAATTCGTGCGCCAGCCGGGCGACACCGGCGTCGCCGACATCAGCGTGGATGGCCAGTTGCAGGAAGGCCGCTCGATCGCGCTCGTCGACGACGGCCAGCCGCACGAGGTACTGGTGCGGTTCGCCCGGCTGGAAGATTCCGGGGCGGTGGAAGACCGTGGTCCGGACCGACGCGAGGCGCAGGAAGGCGCCCGTTGACGCCGCGCTCACGCCTGCAGAGCAATATTTCCTGGTCCATCAAGGGGAATGCTCCATGGCGACGGTCTTCACCTGCAATCTCGACGCTCCCGGCGATTCCCTCGCCCACGTCTGGAGCCACACCGTTGGCAGCGGCCACGCCAACCTCGCGTTGCGCGCCGACTGGCAACGGCAGATGGCGAAAACGCACAAAGAGCTCGGCGTCCGCCACGTTCGGTTCCACGGCATCCTCGATGACTCGATGGCCACCTATCTGATCGAGATGGGCAAGGATCTGTACTCGTTCTTCAACGTCGACCAGATCTTCGATTTCCTGGTCTCGATCGGAATGAAGCCGTTCGTGGAACTGTCATTCATGCCCACCGCGTTGCAGTCCGGCGGCGACATCGTGTTCTTTTACAAAGGCAACGTCACCCCGCCGCGTGACTACGCCAAGTGGGCGGACCTGATCACGCGGCTGGTCAAGCACTGGGTGGATCGCTACGGCGCCGACGAGGTGCGCTCGTGGTACTTCGAGGTGTGGAACGAACCCAACCTCGACGCGTTCTGGAAAGGCAAGCAATCCGATTACTTCAAGCTGTACCAATACACCGCCAATGCGATCAAGGATGCCGATGCGCAATTGCGCGTCGGCGGCCCGGCCACGGCCGACGACGAGTGGGTGCCGGATTTCCTGGAGTTCTGCGAGGCCAACAAGCTGCCAAGTGATTTCGTCTCGACCCACCACTATCCGACCGACGCGCTGGGCAAGCCCGGCGACGACACCGAAACCCAGCTTGCGGACGCGCCGCGCGACGTGCTGGTCCAGCGAGTGAAAAAGGTGCACGCCGCGGTTGGCGACAAACCGCTTTGCTACACCGAGTGGTGCAGCTCCTCCAATCCATTCTTTCCGCTGCACGACGAGCCGTACGCCGCCGCGTTCCTGTGCAAGAACATGCTGGACGTGGCCGATCTGGTGCATTGCTACAGCTGGTGGACGTTTTCGGATATCTTCAACGAGAATTATTTTTCATCCATGCCGTTCCACGGTAGTTTCGGCCTGCAGACGATCCACGGGATCGCCAAGCCGATTTACCGCGCCATGCAGCTGCTGCACGAACTGGGTGACTCGCGCCTGCCGGTGCAGGGTTCGCACCCGACCGTCGATGCGTGGGCGGTGCGCGCGGACGACAGCCACGTCGACTTGCTGCTGACCAACCACGCGTTTCCGCGCCACGACATCTCGAACGAGAGCGTGACTTGGCACGTCGCGAGTTCCCGCAAGCCGGCATCGGCCAGCGTGCGGCGCGTGGACGAGAGCCATTGCAACGCCCGACAGGCGTGGCTGGACATGGGCTCGCCTGGATATCTCGCAGACGCGCAGATCGCCGAACTTGATCAGGCGTCGCAACTGACGCCGGAGCCGGTCCCGGTCGCGATGCATGACGGCAGCTTCGAGATCGCGCTAAGCCTGCCGCCGCACGCGATCGCGGCGGTGCGCGTCGAGCTCGGTTGAGGACGACAGCATGGCCGCCGGGCGACGGATGATCCAGCGTTCCCCGAACGACGAGGCGATGCTCGACGACCTGCAGCGCAAGGCCTTCCGCTACTTCGAACACTACACCCTTCACGACAGCGGCCTGGTGCTCGACTCGACCCGTCCCGGCCAGCCGGTCAGCATCGCGGCGGTCGGTTTCGCGCTGGCAAGTTACCCGGTGGCCGTCGAGCGTGGCTTCATCCGCCGCGGTACCGCGCTCAAGCACACGCTGGCGGCGCTGAAGTTCTTCGACGAAGCCGACCAGTCCGGTGCACGCGACGGCATCGGCCACCACGGTTTCTTCTACCACTTCCTGGAAGCCGACAGTGGCCGGCGCGCGTGGAAGTGCGAGCTGTCGACCATCGACACCGCGTTGCTGCTGGCCGGCGCGATCACCGCGGCGGCGTATTTCGATCGCGACACCGCACACGAGCGCGAAGTGCGTGAACGCGCGCTGTCGATCTACGCGCGCGCCGACTGGCGCTGGGCGCTGAAGGACAACAACACCATCGCGCTCGGCTGGAAACCCGAAACCGGGTTCCTCGCCTACGGATGGTGCGGCTACGACGAGTCGATGATCCTGCACGTGCTGGCGATGGCCGCACCGCGATTCCGGGTGGACCCGGTCACCTACGAAGCCTGGACGGCAAGCTACCGCTGGCGGCACCTGTATGGCGAGGACGTGCTGTACGCGGGCCCCTTGTTCATCCACCAGTTTTCGCACCTCTGGCTGGACCTGCGCGGCATCCGCGACCGCTTCATGGCCGGCAAGAAGACCGACTACTTCGAGAACAGCCGGGTCGCGACCGAGATCCAGCGCCAGTACGCGATCCGCAATCCGCGCAAGTTCGTCGGCTACGACAAGAACTGCTGGGGCTTTTCGGCCACCGACGGTCCGGGCAGCGTGCGGGCCAAGTTTCGCGGCCGCAAGCGGCAGTTCTACGGGTACACCGCGCGCGGCGCGCCGTTCGGCCCGGACGACGGCACGATTTCTCCCTGGTCGGCGATTGCCTCGCTGCCGTTCGCGCCCGGCATCGTGCTGGAGGAAATCCGCCACCTCGAGGAACTGATCGGCCACGGCCCGCAGGGCTACGGCTTCCACGCTTCGTTCAATCTCTCGTGGCCCGACGTGCACGCCAAGGGTGCGCACCGCTACCGGCTGAAGGATGGCAAACAGGTCGCGTGGGTGTCACCGTGGCACTTCGCGCTGCACCAGGGACCGATCGTGCTGATGATCGAAAACTACCGCAGCCAGATGATCTGGAACCTGATGCGCCGCTGTGCACCGATCCGGCTGGGCCTCGAACGCGCCGGGTTCCAGGGTGGCTGGCTGGATTCAGAAAAATAGAAGCTGTAGGAGGGCCGGAAGGCCCGACCATGTTCGCCGGCGTTGTGCGCCATCGCAACACCCGGTCGCGGCTTCCGCCGCTCCTACACCTACGGTCGCCACATTTTGCTTCCAACAACCCAAGGAGTCATCATGAACCCACAAGCCACCCCCAAACTTCTCACCGGACAGAACGCCTTGGTGACCGGCGCCAATTCCGGCATCGGCGAAGGCATCGCGCGCGAGCTCGCGGCGGCCGGCGCCAATGTCGCGGTGAACTACGTCGTGCATCCGGAAGCCGCGCAGGCGCTCTGCGATGACTTGGGCAAACAGGACGTCAAGGCCATCGCCATCCAGGCCGACGTCAGCAAGGAAGACCAGATCAAGGCGATGTTCGCCGAAGCCGTCAAGCAATTCGGTACGCTCGACGTCGTGTGCAGCAACGCCGGCATCCAGCGTGACTCGAAGCTGGTCGACATGACGATCGATCAGTGGAACCAGGTGATCGGCGTGAATCTCACCGGCGCGTTCCTGGTCGCCCGCGAGGCCGCGCGCGAATTCACCCGGCGCGGAATGCGCGAGGTGTCGTGCGCGCTCGGCAAGATCATCTTCACCAGCTCCGTACACCAGGAAATTCCATGGGGCGGCCACTGCAACTACGCGACCACCAAGGGCGGCATCATGCAACTGATGGAGTCGATCGCACAGGAACTTGCGCCGCAGAAGATCCGCGTCAATTCGATCTGCCCCGGCGCGATCAAGACCCCGATCAACCACGCCGCGTGGGCGACCCCAGAGGCCGAGAAGGCACTCGAGAAACTGATCCCGTGCAAGCGCGTGGGCGTACCCGCCGACATCGCACGCGTCGCCGCATGGCTCGCCTCGGACCAGGCCGACTACATCTACGGCGCCTCGATCTTCGTGGACGGCGGCATGACCCTGTTCCCGGGTTTCGCGACGGGTGGGTGAGAAGCAGCGTTTTCCCGCGACCACCAGGTGCGGACACTGCGTGCTTCCATCGCAGCGCGCCAAGTTGCGCACCTTCCCGGATTCCGCTGCGCTCCATCCGGGCTACGCCAACGGCACGCGAACAGCCACGTTGCTACTGCGGCGCTTCCGCGGCCCGCATGAACACCTTGCACAAGCCTTCCATGCCTGCGCGGTCGTCATCGTCGAAGCGCGCCAGCGAAGGACTGTCGACGTCCCATACGCCGAGCAGCGACCCGTCGGGGCAGGTCAGTGGCACCACGATTTCCGAGAGTGACGCACCGTCGCAAAAGATATGGTTGGGATGGGCGTTGACGTCTTCCACCACCTGGGTCGCGCGGGTCTCGGCCGCGATGCCGCACACCCCGCGACCGAGCGCGATGCGGATGCAGGCCGGTTTGCCCTGGAAGGGCCCGACCACCAGCTCCTCGCCATCGAGGAAATAGAACCCGCACCAGTTGATATCCGGCAGCGCGTGGAAGACCAGCGCGGCGAAATTGGCGGCGTTGGCGATGAGGTTTGGCTCGCCGTGCAGCAGGCCGGTGGCCTGCTGGGCGAGTTCGGCGTACAGGCTGGGCTTATCGGTGGCGGTGATCGGTGCGGCTTCGAACATGGTGCCTGTCCTCGCGCGAGAACGAATGAGTCAAGCGGCGCGTAGCTCTTGCGCGTCCGCTTGAACGAAATGTACCGCCAAACACCCTATTATCGCGCAATGCCGGAGCCGCCCACGCCAGCCGAAACGGACGCGGTACGCGAGCCTGCGGAAGGCGCGCGTCTCGACAATTTCGTCGATGGCGCGTTCGCATTCGCGATCACCCTGCTGGTGATCAGCGGCGCCGGCCTGCCCAAGGATGTCGCCGCGCTGGAACACGCGCTGCGCGGCATTCCTGCATTCGCCGCGTGTTTCGGGCAACTGGCGTTCTTCTGGTTCGGCCATGTGCGCTGGCGCGATACCGTGCGGCTCATCGACACGACCAGCATGTGGCTGTCGCTGTTGCTGGTGTTCTTCGCGCTGATTTTCGTGTTTCCGTTGCACCTGGTGTTCGCGGGATTGTTCAGCAGCGTCACCGGCAGCACGCTTTCACCGGACTTCACGAGTGCCACTGGCAACGCCATCGGCGACACCGCGGCGCTGGTCGTGTGCTACGGACTCTCGTTCGCCTGCATGGCCGGCACCCTGGCGGCGCTGTATTGGCACGGCGTGCGCGCCCGCACGCGCAATGGCCTCACGGAAACGATCGGGCCGCGCCTGCGGGTGGTGCTGTGGGGATATGTCGCCGCCGTCGGCCTGCTGTCGACGCTGATGGCGCTCGTCCTGCCAGCGCACATGGGCGCCGTCGACGGCCTGCCCGGATTCGCCTATTTCCTGCTCGCCTTCCTCGGTCCGATCCTCCACTTCTATCGCAAGCGTCTGACAACGAGGCTTCCATCATGAAAGCAACAGGGGTGTTCATCGCCGGCACCGATACCGGCATCGGCAAGACCTGGGCGGCATGCACGCTGTTGCATGCATTGCGGGCGGCCGGGTTGCGCGCCACCGGCATGAAGCCGGTCGCGAGCGGCTGCCAGTCCACGCCCGAGGGCCTGCGCAGCGACGACGCGCTGGCGCTGATCGAGGCCAGCGACCCGAAGCCCGGCCGCTACGAGGACTGCAACCCCTTCGCGTTCGCGCCGCCGATCTCGCCGCATATCGCGGCGGCCGACGCCGAGCGGGAAGTCACCATGC
>JBOHYT010000226.1:0-4677 GCA_050738055.1 Rhodanobacteraceae bacterium | reverse complement strand
CTTCTCACGACCGGTTCGAATCATCTCGACGGCGGCATACAGCGTGGTCGTCTTGCCGGAGCCCGTGGGGCCCGTAACGAGCAGGATGCCGTGCGGTTGCTCGAGGACCTTCTTGAACTGCGGCATGAACTCGTCGGTAAAACCCAGCGAGTGGAAGTCGAACACGATCGACTCGCGGTCGAGGATACGCATGACGACCGACTCGCCGTGCGCGGTCGGCACCGTGGACACGCGCAGGTCGAGCTCCTTGCCCTGCACGCGCAGCATGATGCGGCCGTCCTGCGGCAGGCGCCGTTCGGCGATGTTCATGCGCGCCATGATCTTGACGCGCGAAATCACCGCAGCGGTGCTCGACGCCGGCGGCGCCTCGACTTCGTGCAGCACGCCATCGACACGGTAACGCACCTTCAGGCGGTTCTCGAACGGCTCGATGTGGATGTCCGAAGCGCGCTGCTCGACCGCGCGCTGGATCAGCAGGTTCACCAACCGGATCACCGGCGCTTCGGACGCGAGGTCGCGCAGGTGCTCAATGTCGTCGTCGTCGCCCGAGGATTCGACCGTCTCGTCCCCCAACCCTTCGACGATGGTGCCGAGCGCGCTGCGTCCGGCGCCGAACCAACGCTCGATCAGGTCGTCGATTTCCGAACGCAGCGCCACCACCAGCGCGACCGGTCGGCCGCACGCGAGTTGCACCGCATGGGCGATGTAGGCGTCGCCCGGGTCGGCGGTCGCGAGCTGCAATACGGTGTCGGTTTCGCCCACCGGCACCGCGTGGTACTGCTTCATGAAACGCACGCCCAGGGTGGTCTCGGGCGGCACCTCGGGCGCGTCCTTGGCCGACAGCAGCGGCAACTGCAGGGTTTCCGACCAGGCCTCGGCGAGGTCGCGTTCGGACACCAGGCCCAGGCGCACCAGCAGCGCGGTCAGCCGGTTTTCCGGGGCCTCCGCCAGCAGCCGTTCGGCGCGCAGCAGGTCGTCCTGCCTCAGCCGTCCACGCTCGACCAGCAGCGCGCAGACGCGCGCTTCGTCGCCGTCGGCCACGGAGCTCGGTTGTGCGATGGACTGTGGCAGTGCCGCCATGGGGGATTCTCGCGCCGGAGGGGTTGCCGGATCGGTAGCATACCCCCTGAGGTGGCGCGGGTGTTCCGGAGGCCGTCACACATCGGCTTCGTGCTGGAGCGGGCTGGCCGGCTGTGAGTCCGTACCGGTCGCCAGGGTCCGCAACTCGACATCACGTAAAAATTCCGTGAGGCGACCGGCACGGCGCAAAAGCTCCCTGTGTCGCCGCATTGTCCGAGTGCTACGATTCCTACCGGCTCCAGGTCCGCACCGCGGCCTTCCGGTCGTGATCCCTCCCGCACAGCCGAACCAGCGGTTGCTGCAGCGGGGTGACAGCCATGTTTTCGCATCGTGTGTTTCTTCCGATGGTGTTGTTGTTTGGCGTTGGCGTCGGTATGCAGGTTTCCGCCGCGCCCCCCGTTCCGTCCGCAGCATCGGCCCCAACCCCGTCGTTGGCTGTCCTGAAGCAACAGGCCGCAACCGGCGACGCCAAGGCCGAGGTCGCGCTCGGGCAACGCCTCGTCAAGAGCAAGGACCCGGCGGACAAGGCCCGAGCGGTCGCGCTATTTCGCAAGGCCGTGGCGCAAGGCAGTACCGACGCGGAGTGGGAATTGGGGGCGGCTTATTTCGTCGGAGCCGGCGTCACGCGCGACGTCCCCACCGGCCTCGACTGGATGCACAAGAGCCTGTCCGACGGATCCGGAATACACATGTTTGAATACGGGGTCATGTTGCAAATGGCGGGCGGGTCGCAACAGGAAACCTTGAAGTGGATACGCAAAAGCGCCGAGGCGGGCTCATGGCCAGGCATGATGTTCCTTGCGATGGCGGAGCAAAAGAAAGATCCCGCTGATGCGCGGCGGTGGATGCTGAAGGCGGCGCAAGCCGGTAATCCGCTGCCGCAGATGCTGTTGGGATGGGGCTATATTCTCGGGAAAGGCATGTTCGAGTCACCCAACGTCAACGTCGGCTTGCACTGGCTGCTGCAGGCGGCACAGCAGGGCTACGCTCCTGCCGAAGGCGAGCTGGGCCTTCTCCTCATCACAGGCGAGCATCACGTGTCCAAAAATCCGGTTGAGGGCGTGCAATGGGCCGAGAAAGCCGCCGTGCAACACAATGCGTATGGATACTACGCGCTGGGCTACGCGTACCAACTCGGCAACGGCGAGCCGGTCAATCCGGCCAAGGCTTGGTACAACTTCGCAGCGGCCCAGCGATTGGATACCAACCACGACCTCGACAAAGTGGGGGAAAACATGTCGCTGGTGGCGACCGAACTGTCTCCGGCGCAGATTCAGAAACTGCAGACCGAAGTGGCCCAAATCCCGGTGCCAAAGAAGAAAGCGGGACGAGTCAACCAGGACGGCAATTTCAACCCGGGCGATAAAAAGTGACGGGAATGCTCCCGCCCGCTAACACTCGATCACGTTGACGGCGAGTCCGCCGCGCGAAGTTTCCTTGTACTTGTCCTTCATGTCGCGGCCGGTGTCGCGCATGGTCTTGATGACCTTGTCGAGCGATACGCGGTGTTTGCCGTCGCTCTTCATCGCCATGCGCTGGGCGTTGATGGCCTTCACCGAGCCCATCGCGTTGCGTTCGATGCACGGGATCTGTACCAGGCCGCCGATCGGATCGCAGGTGAGCCCCAGGTTGTGTTCCATGCCGATCTCGGCGGCGTTCTCGACCTGGTGGTGGGAACCGCCGAGCGCCGCGACCAGAGCGCCGGCCGCCATCGAACAGGCGACGCCGACCTCGCCCTGGCAGCCGACCTCGGCACCGCTGATCGACGCGTTCTCCTTGTAGAGGATGCCGATCGCGCCGGCCGTGAGCAGGAAATCCAGCACGCCCTGCTCGCTCGATTTCGGGCAGAAGCGGTCGTAGTAATGCAGTACCGCCGGAACGATGCCGGCGGCGCCGTTGGTCGGCGCGGTCACGACGCGGCCGCCGGCGGCGTTTTCCTCGTTCACGCTGAGTGCGTACAGGTTGATCCAGTCCAGAATCGTCAACGGATCCTTGAGCGCGGCTTCCGGCTTCTCCCTCAGCTCCTCGTACATCGCGGGCGCGCGGCGGCGGACGTGCAAGCCACCCGGCAATTCGCCCGGTGAGCGCAGGCCGCGCGCGACGCAATCCTGCATGGCCTTCCAGAGGACCAGCAAGCCAGCGCGAATTTCCGCTTCACTGCGCCAGACCTTCTCGTTCTCGAGCATCACCTGCGCGATCGTCATGCCGTGCTTGTCGCACAGCGCCATCAGTTCGTCGCCGGAATGGAACGGGAATGGCAACGGCGTGGTGTCGGCGACGATCCGGTCGGCCGCGGCCTCGTCGGCGTTGACCACGAAGCCGCCGCCCACCGAGTAGTAATCGCGTGTGACGATCACCTCGCCCGCGGCATCGAAGGCGGTGTAGCGCATGCCGTTGACGTGATACGGCAGCTTCTGGCGCTTGTTCCAGATGAGGTCGGTTTTTTCGTCGAAGGCGATTTCGTGGGCGCCGTGCAGGCGAAGGCGCTTGTCGCGACGCACACGTTCCAGCAGGGGCGGGATCGCATCCGGGTCGATCCGGTCCGGCCAGTTGCCTTCCAGCCCGCAGAGCACCGCCTTGTCGGTACCGTGCCCGCGACCGGTCATCGCCAGCGAACCATACAGCTCCACCGTGACCCGCGCGGTGCGCGGAAGATTGCCGGTTTCGACAAGCCAGCGCTCGACGAAACGCGCCGCGGCGCGCATCGGACCGATCGTGTGCGAGGACGACGGCCCGATGCCGATCTTGAAGATGTCGAAGACGCTCACAGCCATCGCAATTCGTACCTTCCGGTCACCGGCCGCGTTCGAGCGGACACCATGAAGCGATGCCGCTCAACGCGGCCGTCTGCGACTTCTTGCGGGCTCGAACGGCACTATTGTATGCGTTCCTCGTACTGCACCGTGTCTGGAAACGCCATGCGTCTTGCACTCTACCAGCGTGACGACTGCAAGCTGTGCGACCAGGCGGTCGCGCTGCTGGCCGCGGTACACGCCCCGGAGTTCGAGAGCGTGTGGATCGACGGCGATGCCGATCTCAAAGCGCGCTACGGCGAACGGGTGCCGGTGCTGCGCGATGCCGCGGATGGACGCGAACTCGGATGGCCGTTCGATGCCGTACGCCTTCGGGAATTTCTGGCTCGGCGCGAAACACCGTAGGGATCGGCCGCCGCGCAAGCCGTCTTTGCCGTTGGCCGCAGGCAGCCCGTCTCACGAGGCCCCGACCGCGGCATAGCGGCCGTTGAATCGTCGGCATCTGATGCTGACAGCGACGGAGGTGCAACTGTTATCCATAGACGAATTGTGCCGCGTATCGCGACACGCTACACTGGATGCCGTGATCATCAGCTTCCGCCACAAGGGGCTCGATACCCTCTACCACACGGTCTCCACCCGCGGTGTTCAGGCGGCGCATGCGGAAGCTCGGCCGCATCCTGGCCGCTCTCGATGCTGCGGCGACGCCCGCCGAGCTGAACCAGCCCGGCTTCAAACTGCATCCCTTGAAGGGCACACTCAAAGGCCACTGGTCGGTGTGGGTGAATGGCAACTGGCGCGTCACATTCCGGTTCGTCGGCGCTGACGTCGAATTGGTCGATTG
>JBOHYT010000225.1:0-22265 GCA_050738055.1 Rhodanobacteraceae bacterium | reverse complement strand
TAGAAGGAACCACCATCGGGATGCATCCGCACGAGAAAGTCCGCACCGTACGTAGCACCATCGATCAGGTGGCGTTCGATCTGCGTGAAATTGATGTCGTTGCGCGCCTTCAGGAGTTCATAGGTGCGGCCAAGCGCGTACGCGACCAGCGGCACCTGCACGGTGTTGAAGTAGCTCGTATACGAGAGCTGGGAAAAATGGACGCCGTAATCGCCGGTCGCATCGTACCAACCGCCCCGCGCATCAATCGGCGGTTTGTCCGGGTCACCCATGAATCCGACCTTCGCATCCGCCCGGTCGTTGGCGCCGCTGACGCGGCTGGCCTTGAAGTAGGACAGCACGTCCGCAAGCGTGTGCCTTTCGAGGACGTCACGCTGGATCAGGAAGGGAGACGAACGCAGGGTCCGGGCGCCGTCCCGGCTGGCGTCCCGGCATTCGATGACGTACCTGCCTTCCCGTGCGAGGCTCCCGAAGTCGATCCGCGAGAAGCGCCAATCGCGCCAGTGATCCACCGCAACCGCGGCGTCCGGTCGAACCTCGAGCACGATTGCCTGATCCGGGAAAGTTCGCACGGAGCACGAGCCGATGTCGTCGCCGGCTGACCCTTCCACGATGGCCCACTTCGGACCGGACGCCTCGTAGCCGAGCTGGTTGATCAGGATGCGGGCAGGCACGGGCTGTGATGCGATCGCCGCCTGTGGCACCAGACACCCGAGCAGCAGGACTGCGAACACGCTTTTCATGGGCGAACCTTTTGCGTGAGAACTTCGGTTGGCCAAGGGACCGGTCTCATTCAGTCAGCCCCGGCGGAGCGCGCCAATGCCGCGTGCAAACCGGCGAGCTGGCTGGCGTACGGTTCCCACTCGCGGAATGACCGGGCATGGATCGGCTGACGGATCTGCGACATGCTGAGCGTGGCGCTGGGTGCCGGGTTTCGGGTGAGGTCCGCGCAGCCGGGTTCCCAGGGGAGACCACAGAAGTCGAAGACCTCCCGCGCCACGGCTTCCGGTTCGCGCGCCAGGCGCGCGTACTCGACATCGAGGATCACCCACGGCATCGCCGCGTGCCAGTGCATCGAGACCCGTCGGTACTGGTGATGGTGCGCCGCCAACGACTCAAGGTCGTACGCGTATCCATATTCAGGGCCGTCGCCGAGGTAGGCGCGCCAGTTGGAAAAACACACATCCAACGGATCACGCACCAGGTTCAGGATGCGCGCTTCAGGGAACGCCTTGTGGATCAGACCCGCCCACATCCAGTTGCGCGGCAGTTTGTCCACGTAAAACCGCTTTCCGTGCGCGCGCCACTGGCTCTGCACGAGATAACGTCGCGCCACATCCGCCCAGTCCGCGCCCGGCAGCCGTGCGAGCGTGGTTTCGTCGGGCACAAGGCCCGGGATCCAATGATCGACGGCCAAAGTCAGCGCCTTGCCAAATGCGGCCAGTTCGCCAGCAGACTCGACCTGCGAATGGTTGCCGAGGATGCGCTCCAGCAGCGTGGTGCCGGAGCGCGGCATCCCGACGACGAAGATCGGTTGCGGGCCAACTTCGGCGGCCGTGGAGGCATCACACAGGAATTCCGGGGAACAAATTTCGATCAGCCGGTCGAAAATCGCGTCCTCGCGCGCCGTGTCGTGCGGACGCCTTGCATGCACGATCGCGTTGCCGCGTTGCAGCGCCTGCCACGCATCGCCGTGACGTTCGAGATCCTCCAGTTCCTTGTAACGGGCAAAATGCAGCGCGGCTGCGTCTTCGCCGTCCTCTTCGACCCGTGCCAGTGCCGCATCGATCGCGGCGAGATGATTGTGTCCCGGCGTCTGTTTTCGAACCTGCGCAAGTTGCAGGAAGGCGTGGCCCAACGGCGGGTCGAGCGCAATGCAACGTTCCAACTCGGATTCCGCACCCGCCGAATCGCCATTGAACCCCCGTTGCGTTGCCCGGTAAAAATGGAACGGGGTTCCCTCCGCTCCAGCCTGCCGCGCCCTTTCGATCGTATCGAGTGCGGCGCTGTTCTCGCCCAGCAACTGCCAATACACGGCGGCCGACAGCAACGTTTGCGGAGACGAACTCGTGGTGATCGCAGGGCAGCGGAGCAATTCACGCGCGCTCACGTCCTCGCCGACCCTGATCGCCGCGCTGGCGACGTCCAGCAGCAGCTCGGGGTCGTTGGTCGGGATGACCGCGGCTTCCTGTACCTGCCGCGTCGCTTCGCGCTGGCGGTCCTGCGACGCATGCACGCCGCTCAGGGCCAGATGCGCACGGATGTCGGCAGGGTCGCGCAACAGGATCGATTCGAGCACGGCGCGCGCCGGCGCGGCCTGGTTCGCCGCAATGTAACGCCGCGCACGCTGCCACAGTTTGTCCGTGTCAAAACCCATCACTTCGCGCAATCCACCTCACGTCCTGGATGGCAACTCCTGGGGCGACGGCCCCGCTACCCTGCCACAATGACCTCGTCGATGCCAACATCGATGCCGCGACATGCCGGGATTTCGTGAAGAATCCAAAAAAACGGGCCGGAATACCCTACCGGCCCGTAACGCTGGAGAGAGGTTGATCCGTCTACAGCTTGAAGTGCACGGTGGCCATGTAACGGCGCCCGTTGGTGTACTTGTTCACCGGCACGATCACCCCGGGAGCAAGGGGCTCGGTCATGTTGTAGGCCTCGTTCAGCAGGTTCAGGGCCGACACATTGACCGACCAGTGCTTGTTGAACGTGTAGCCCAGCGATGCATCCAATTCGGTGTAATTGGATACGGTTGCCGGCGGCGCACCGGCAACATAGCCGCCTGCGGTGTATTTGCTGCGCCAGTTGTAGTCGACGCGTGCGAGGAAACCGTCCTTCTCGAAATACGGGCTCAGCGTGATCGAGTTCTTGGAATTGAAAGGCAGTGCCTGGCCAATCTGGGTCGTCCCGTCGGCGAACGTGTAGTTCGCCAACAAGCCGAACCCGGTCGCGCCGAACGGCTGCTGGTAACTCACCGAAAAGCCTTTGATCGCACCCGGTCCGATGCTGCCTGGAGTGGTTACGGCGAAATTGCAGAAGCTGTCCGTGTTGCACTGACCACTTGCCACATACTGGGCAAACAGGATTGGATTGGTCTTGGAGATGCCATTGAACTCGCTCTCGGTCGAGACAATGGTGGAGAGGTAGTTGAGGATGTGGTAGTAGAACGCATTGACCGCAACCACAGATTGCGGGGCGAAGTACCACTCCACGGACCCTTGATACACATACGCCTTGTACGGATCCAGGTTCGGATTACCGCCACTCCCCGTCAAGACCGTCGTATTCAGGAACAGGGTGCCCACACTCTGGTTGTACGGCGCCCACGCGATCACCTTGGCTGCCGAGCCGCGCACCACGACATTGTTGCCCATGTCGTAGATCACGTTGAACGATGGCAGGACGTTGTTGAAACTGTGCGTTTGGGTCTGCCACCATCCGGCCGGGATATTGTTGGGCGCATCCACAAACAATGATGCGCCAGCGGTTGGAACAAACGAACTGCTGGTGAAGATGTTCCGGGCAAAGCGAACGCCAAAGTTGCCGCGCAAGCCGTTGCCGACATCGAAATCCTGCTGGACGTACGCTTCCTCTGTCTTCTGGGTAATCTTGTAGGTGTTCTGGATGTAGAACGGCGCGTAGATCGGTATGTTGAACGTGTTCGGGCTGCCGTTGATCCAGTCGATGATGTCGCTGCGCGTGGGCGCGATATGGTCCTTCATGTCGGGGGAAATGCCGGCAAAAGCATTGGCCTGCATGATGTCCGGGAACTGCATCTCACCCAGCTGCGACAACGTGAACTGGTTGACACCGCCACTCCAGGTCATGTTGTTGGTGTTGTGCTTGTCGTTGACGTAACGCGCGCCAAATTGCAAGCGGTCGAAGATGCTGTCGAAGTCCACATGGAAATCGACTTGGCCGTAGGTGGTCTTGGCATTGAACGGGATGATCCCCGTATTGCCGACGAAGCCGCCGAGCGGCCCCGACAGATCGGTCGTATTCGTGGCGGTATTGAACGTCCCCCAGTTGGCGGGATCACGCGCCGCAGATGGGTTGTCAAACGTCCAGCCACCCGTCAGGCTCTGGCTGTAGCCACCCAGGTAAACCGGCTCGAGGAACCACTGCTGCTGCCTGTCGTGCGCCGTGCTGACACCCACCTGACCTGACACACCCCAGTGATCGCCCTTGAAGTCGCCGTCGAGATGAAGGCCCTTGACCTTGGTGGTCGCCGCACGCGCGTTGTTGTCGAAGGTCATGCCCGACGACTTGCAGGGGTTGCCATTGCCATCCACCTGGCCCACGCCGCAAACGTCCATGCTGGTAACGAAGCCGTTGCTGTCGGTGAAGGCGGTAATGTTGTTCGGTACGCTGTGTTGGAAGCCATACATCGACTGGTTGAAGTTGTCGAAGTTCTCACGAACGTACAGACCGCCCAGCAGAAACGATAGCTGATCGGTTGGCTTCCACTGCGCATTGAAGAGCAGCGAGTTGCGCTTGCGGGTCTGGCGGAAATTCGCAGCATTGACTTCGTCCGGCACATAGTCCGTTCCCTTGGCTTGGCCGGAAGCAATGGCCTTCGCCACCACCGGGCTGCCCGCGTAGTCCGACAGCGGGTGATAACCGAAGATCTCTCGGCCTTGGCGGGCGATCGCCTCTTCGTAATGCGACACGGCAAAATCGATGCCGAACGTATCGCTGGTGTTCTTCCAGCTATAGGTCACCGACGCATTGGGCCTGGCTTTCTTGGCCTGATCATTGGAGATTCCGCCGATGCTTGCCGTGAACGTGTTGGCCGGCAGATCCAGGGGCTTGCGGCTGTGGATGATGATCGTGCCGCCCAAACTACCGGACGGCAACCGTGCTTCGGAGGTCTTGTACACTTCGAGCTGGCCCACGATATCCGGCGCCAGGATCGCGTAATCGAACCCGCGAGCGGGGTTGGCGCCATACAGCCAGTCGACGCTCGCGACCGGATGACCATCGAGGAACGACAGGTTCAGGTTCGGGTCGGTGCCGTTCACGCTGACCCGGCCGCCTTGGCCGAAGCGGCGGTCGATCGTGACCCCGGGCATCAGCGTCATGGTCTCCGCCACATTGGTGTTGGGGAACTTGCCGATGTCTTCGGCGGTGATTGCCGACACGATCGCGTTGGCGGCGCGTTGGGTTTCCAGCGATTTCATCAGGCTGGCGCGGAAGCCGACGACCTGGACCGTTTGCAATTGCTGGGGGTTCGACTGGTCGCCGGAATTGGTCTGCGCGCCCGTTGCCGCTGTCTGCGTCTGCGTCTGCGTTTGCGATTGTGGTTGACCGTTCGTGCCGTTGTTCTGTGGCGAGGTATTTTGCGCCTGCGCCGTGGCGGCAAACAGCAACGCCGTGGCGATGCTTGCCGAAAGTATGCTCTTGCGGAATTTCATGACGTACCCTCTCGCTCACGAAGTGATGGGTGCCGCGGCACCCGGTTGTTGTCCTTTGAAATCTCTTTCACGCCGCCGTTCCGTCGCCCGCGACGCGACGCCGGGTGTCGCCCGGCAGCCGCCTGTCGAGGTACCAGCGCGCCGCGCCCAGCACCCCGTGGCGGCCATGTTCGATCAGCCGCACCGGCACGCGCTGAAGGAATTCCCGCATGCCGCCCTTGCCGAGGAAGCGTTCGACGAAGCGGCTGCGCTGCAACGCGCTTCGTATCTTCGGCAACACGCCGCCTGCGAGGTATACGCCGCCACTGGACATGAAAGTCATCGCCAGATTTCCGACGAAGCTGCCCAACACGGCGCAGAAGACCTCGACCGTTTCGCCCGCGGCCGCATCGCTCCCGGCGCAGGCCGCGGTGGTGACCGCCTCCGGCGTCGCGAGCCGCGTCGGTTCGCCTCGCAGCGCACACAAGGTTGCGTACAGCGTCAGCAGGCCCGGGCCGGAAAGGATGCGTTCGTACGGAACGTACCCGCCATCCGACGCAAGCCGCGCCAGCACCTCGCGCTCGCGCGCCGTGCCCGGAGCCAGGTCCATCTGACCGGCCTCGGTCGCAAGCACCCGTACGCCGGCGTCTCCCGGCAAACGCACCGCCGCACCGAGCCCGGTCCCCGGGCCGACCACCAGCGCCGCGCCTTCCGGACGGAGTTCCGGCCCGCACAGCAGCAGGCTGTCGGCATCGCGGACTTCGTCCAGCGCGTAGCCGAGCGCCTCGAAATCATTGAGCAACGCCACATCATCGAACGCCATCGCGTCGCGCAGTTGCGCGAGGCTCACCCGCCACGCCAGATTGTCATTGACGATGCCGTCGCCGACCGCCTGGCCCGCGCAGGCAATGACGCAGCTGCGCACCGGAAGCGTCGCGTCGTGCTCGACGAACGCGCCCAACAGTTCCGGCAGCCCCGCAAAATCCGCACAGGCGAACTTGCGGTACGCCAGCACCTCGATGTCGCGCTTGCCCCCGGCGGCGCCACGCAACAGGCCGACCCGCGCGTGGGTTCCTCCCACATCGGCCGCGAGGAACGGCTGGGTGCGGAGGCTCGCATGCTGGCTTACATGACTGGCGGGCACACTCATCCTGCTCTCGGAGGCCTTGGATGGCAGCCAGTTTGGCCATCCATGACAACGTTGTCAATTTGCAGCGCAGCAAAACAGGCGAGTGGCGACGCCGCGGCGCTGAACCGTGGCGCGGTCGTAAATTCTGCGCCGGAACGCGCCGTACACGGGTCCGTCAATGTTGCATTGCGTCAATCCGGCGGCGTCCCGCCTGCCGTGTTTTCCATGACGCCACATTGAATCGCGGCAGGACAAGACACGATCATGACAACGTTGGCCAAGCCATAGTACGCTGTGTCGGACAGCCGAGCCTGCCGCGGCGGCGCAGACCCGGGCGATGGATCGCATTTTCTGGAATCGGCGCGATGTCGGCCGCATGGCACGGTGAAATGCGCAGATTCCGTACTTCGTCTATCGGACAACCGATCCTCGACAAGCGAACAGGCGACGCCATGAACTCTCCAGCAAACCCGTCGACCGCATCGCACTACGTCATGTCGATGGTGATCATCGGCGTGCTGTTCTTCGTCTTCGGGTTCGTCACTTGGCTCAACAGTTCGCTGATCCTTTTCGTCAAGGTCGGCTTCGACCTGGACAACGTGAGCGCCTTCCTGATCCCGCTGGCGTTCTATCTGTCCTATTTTTTCCTGGCGCTGCCATCGGCCGTGGTGCTCAAGCGCACCGGCATGAAGAAAGGCATGGCGCTCGGGCTGTTCGTGATGGCCGTGGGTGCCGTGTTGTTCGCCTGGTTCATGGCCGACTATTGGTATGCAGGCGCACTGATCGCGGTATTCGTGATCGGCGCGGGCCTTGCACTGCTGCAGACGGCATCCAATCCCTATGTCAGTGTCCTCGGCCCCATCGAAAGCGGCGCCAAGCGGGTGGCGATCATGGGCATCTGCAACAAGTTCGCCGGCGGCGTGGCGCCGTACGTGTTCGGCGCACTGCTCCTAAGCGGTGTCGATGCGTACGCGGACAAGATCAAGGCCGCCGTGTCGCCACAGGCCAGGGTCGCGCTGCAACACGCGTTTGTGGATCGCGCGTTCATGCCGTACGTGGTCATGGCGGCGGTGCTGGTGATCCTCGCGATCTGGATCGTGTTTTCTTCGCTGCCCGAGATCAAGCCGGAAAACAATCGGGCCAGCGCCCATGCGGCGCCATCCAGGCGCAGCATCTTCAGCTTCCCGCACCTGTGGCTGGGCGTGGCGTGCCTGTTCATCTACGTCGGCATGGAGGTCATGGCGGGCGACGGCATCGTCGTTTACGGCCAGGCATCCCAACTGCCGCTGGGAGTCGTCAAGCACCTGACGACCTTCACCATGATCGGCATGCTGGTGGGTTATCTGGTGGGCGTGTACCTGACGCCCCGGTTCATCTCGCAGCAACGCTATCTTGCCTGGTCGGCCGTGCTGGGGGTGCTGTTCGCGTTCGGTGCATGGGCCACGCACGGCGCGGTCTCGGTCGGCTTCGTGGCGGCACTCGGCTTCGCCAATGCGATGATGTGGCCGGCCATTTTCCCGCTGGCCATCAAGGGACTGGGCAAGTGGACCGAGTTCGGTTCAGCGCTGCTCATCATGGGCATCGCGGGCGGCGCCTTGATTCCGCAGATCTTCGTGCACCTCGAAGAGGTCATCAATTTTCAGTTGGCCTTTCTGGTGGTGATGGTGCCCGGCTACGCGTACATTCTGTTCTACGGATGGTTCGGCCATCGCGCCGGGCAGTCGGTAGAGGCCGGCGTCATCGGCTCCGCGACCACGGCGTCCTGAGCAGAAACGGTTGTACAACCCGCGGCACCCAACCCGAACCAAGGAGCATCCATTGGCCACCGCCACCATCCGGGACGTCGCGAAGCAAGCACGGGTATCGCTGAAGACGGTGTCGCGCGTGATCAACCGCGAAGCGTCGGTACGCGAGGAAACGCGCGAACGCGTGCTGCGCGCGATCGATGCGCTCGACTATCGCCCGGACCTTTCCGCGCGCAGCCTGCGCAGCGCCAAGCCATACGCGATCGGATTGGTGTACGACAACCCCAACCCGTACTACATCATCGCGGTGCAGAAGGGCGCGCTCGCCGCGTGCCGCGAAATGGGTTTCGGCCTGCAGATCCATCCGTGCAACTCGCGCGGACCCAGGCTGGCCGAGGAACTGCGCGACCTCGTGCATCGCTCGCGATTGGCCGGCCTGGTGCTGGCGCCGCCGATGTCCGAAAAGATTGCGCTGCTGCGCGAGCTCACCGCGTACGAGGTTCCGCTGGTACGCGTGATCTCGGCCGCCGAGGACCCGCACGACGGTTTTCCCTGCGTGTTCGTGGACGACCGCGACGCGGCGTACGCAATCACGGCGTACCTGATTCAGCTCGGGCATGTCCGCATCGGCTTCCTGTGGGGCGGCAAACAGCACCGCTCCAGCCCCGAACGCTACAAGGGTTACGAAAAGGCGCTGCAGGATTACGGCGTACCCTTGTCCGACGAACTCGTGCTCGAGGGCGACTATTCGTTCGACGACGGTTTCCGGGGCGCGCGCCGTCTGCTGGGAATCGCCGAACCGCCCACCGCCATTTTCGGTTCCAACGACGAGATCGCCGCCGGCGTGTTGGCGGCCGCGCGCGCGGCCGGCCTGCACGTGCCCTACGACCTGTCCGTCGCCGGCTTCGAGGACAGCCCATTCTCACGCCATTCCTGGCCATCGCTCACGACGTCGCGCCAACGTACCGAACTGATCGCGGAACGCGCCACCCGCATCCTGATCGCGCAGATCCACGGGGGCGACGTCGAAAACGAGGGTTTCAGTCCCGAGCTGGTGGTGCGTGGCTCGACCGCGCCACCGCGTCCGCGGACGTGACCTTCGCAACCTGAGCACGAGCACGCCACCCACGATGCCCGCAACCCCGAATCCCGAACGCCGTCCCGAATCCACGCTCCTTTATCGGGAGGCCGCCGACGCGGCGGACACCGTCGCGCGGCAACTCGAGCGCAACGACGCCGTCGTGCAGTCGCTTGCCGGGGCATTGCGCGAAACGCCGCCGCCCTTCGTCGTCACCTGCGCACGCGGCAGTTCCGACCACGCGGCCACCTACGCCAAGTACGTGATCGAAACCCAAACCGGCTGCGTCACCGCCTCGGCTTCGCCGTCCGTCGAATCGATCTACGCAGTACCGTTGCGATTGCGCGGCGCACTGTATCTCGTGATCTCGCAATCGGGCGCGAGCCCGGACCTGCTGCGCAGCGCGGAGGCCGCGCGCAACGCCGGCGCGCGCGTGGCGGCGCTGGTCAATGCCGAGGGTTCACCGCTGGCCGCGCTGGCCGACACCGTGATCCCGCTGCACGCCGGTCCCGAGCGCAGCGTGGCCGCGACCAAAAGTTACCTCGGGTCGCTGACCGCGATCCTGCACCTCGTCGCGCACTGGCGGCAGGACGCAACGTTGCTGCGCGCACTGCAGGCGCTGCCCGAACAATTGCATCAGGCGTTCGCGCTGGACTGGTCGCCACTGGTGGACGGCCTCGCCGACATGCACGACCTGTTCGTGCTGGGGCGCGGCTACGGCCTCGCGGCTGCCCAGGAAGCAGCGTTGAAATTGAAGGAAACCTGCGCGCTGCACGCGGAGGCGTTCAGCAGCGCCGAGGTCAGGCACGGCCCGATGGAACTGGTCGGCCCGCGCCTGCCGGTACTGCTGTTCGCACAGGAAGACGACGCCCTCGAAGGCGCACTCGCGACCGCCCTCGATTTCCGCGAGCGTGGCGCCGATGTCTGGACCGCGGCACCGGGATCGACCGGACGCCATGCGCTGCCGATCATTCCGACCCGTCAGCCGATGTGCGCACCGATCCTCGCGATCCAGAGCTTCTATCGCGCCGTCAACACGCTGGCGATCCGGCGCGGACGCGATCCCGACCGTCCCCCGCACCTCGCCAAGGTGACCGAGACGATGTGATGGTGACTGCTTTGCTCCACGCACGTGTTCTGGCCCCGGAAGGATGGCGTGACGATGTCGCGGTGATCGTTGAACACGGGCGCATCCGCGAACTGGTTCCGCCGCGGAATGTTCCAGCGGACGCAGAGGTCCACGACCTTTCCGGCCGGATGCTGCTGCCGGGCTTCATCGACTGCCAGGTCAATGGCGGCGGCGGCGTGCTGCTCAACGACCAGCCGACGGTCGAAGGCATCCGCGCCATCGGCGAAGCGCACCGCCGGTATGGCACCACGGGATTCCTGCCCACGCTGATCAGCGACGGGCCCGACAAGATGCGGGCCGCGATCGGTGCCGTCGACGCCGCGATCGGACACGACGTACCCGGCGTACTCGGCATCCATCTCGAAGGGCCGTTCCTCAGCCGCGACAAGCGCGGCGTGCACGATCCGAAATTCCTGCGCACGCCGAATATCGATGAATTGCGCGTGGCGAAATCGCTGGAACGAGGCGTGACCCTGCTGACGCTGGCGCCGGAGCGAGTCCCGGCCGACCGCATCCGCGCACTTGCAGCAGACGGCGTGATCGTCGCTCTCGGTCATTCGAACGCCGACTACGCGACGGTGCGATCGGCGCTGGACGCCGGAGCGCGCGGCTTCACGCACCTGTTCAACGCGATGTCGCCTCTCACCAGCCGCGCGCCCGGCATGGTCGGCGCGGCGCTGGACGACACGGAAAGCTGGTGCGGCGTGATCGTCGATGGCCACCACGTACACCGGGTGAGCCTGCGTGTCGCGCTGAAGGCCAAGCCACGCGGAAAAGTATTCCTGGTCACCGACGCGATGCCGCCGGTTGGCGCGGAGAATCCGTCCTTTCGGTTGAACGGTGCAACGATCACCGCGCGTGACGGCATCTGCCAGACGGCAGACGGCACCCTCGCCGGCTCCGCACTCAGCATGATCGACGCGGTCCGGAACACCGTCACGATGCTCGGCGTACCGTTGGACGAAGCCGCGCGCATGGCGGCAACCTACCCCGCCGATTTCCTCGGTCTCGATGCCACGCACGGGCGCATCGCACCCGGCTATCGCGCCGACTTCACGGTGGTCGATCACGATCTGCGCGTGATCGAAACCTGGATCGAAGGCAGCCCGCAGAAAACTGATCACGAAGCAGCAGGGTGACTTGAAAGCAAGAGCTTTACCACGGATCGACACGGATGAACACGGATCGAGCTTTATCCGTGCATATCCGTGCAAATCCGTGGCAAAAAGGCTCTTGATCCGAGCTTGCGCCACCCGAAGCAAAAGCCTTACCACGGATCGACACGGATGAACACGGATCGAGCTTTTATCCGTGCTGATCCGTGCAAATCCGTGGCAAAAAGGCTCTTGATCCGAGCTTGCACCACCCGAAGCAAAAGCTGCACCACGGATCGACACGGATGAACACGGATCGAGCTTTTATCCGTGCATATCCGTGCAAATCCGTGGCAAAAAGCTGTTGATCCGAACGAGCAGCGATCGGGGACGACCGCGGCAAGAGGCGATCAGGGACGATTGCACGAAAAAAGAAGCCCGGCTCGCGCCGGGCTTCAAAACCATCCGGATCGCGCTGGCAATGCCTCCGCCAGCGTCCTCCGGAATCATTACTGCTGTTGCTGATCCTGCTGCTGGTTCTGGTCCATGCCCTGACCTTCCACCTTGAACTCGACGCGACGGTTGCGCTGACGGCCAGCCGCGGTCTTGTTGGTGTCGATCGGGTCATTCTCGCCGAAGCCCTTGACCGCGGTGATGCGGCTCGGGTCGATGCCGTGCGAAGTCAGGTACTGGTCGACGATGTTGGCACGACGCTCCGAAAGGCCCTGGTTGTACTTCTCGGTGCCGATCGAGTCGGTGTAGCCGTCGATCTGGATCTGGACCTGCGGATACCGGTTCAGCGTATCGACGGCCTGCTCGAGGATCGCCATCGAATCGGACGCCGGCGGCTTCAACGTCGGGGCGATATTGGTTTCACCCTTCTTCGGACGATCGAACTTGAAGTTCACGCCACGCAGGTCGATCACCACGTTCTGCGGCGGCGGTGGCGGCGGCGGAGCGACCGGCGGCGGCGGCGGAGCGGCCGGCGGAGGCGGCGGCGCCGGGTGGCTCATGTTGAACACCAGCCCGATGGTCGCCATCGAGTCCAGCCACTGCTTCGGGCCGTAGGTGTGCGGCTGGCCCGGACCGGCAAAACCGGTCAGTTGTGCCGAGTCGGTGTCGCGGTAGTAACGCGCCGCGATTTCGCCACGCAGGGCCACGCGGTCGTTGACGTTGTACAGCACGCCAACGCCAACCGTAGCGCCCGGACCCCAACCGTAGCCGTTGTGCGGACCCAAGTTTCCGTAGTACCCACCCGCTTGGGCGAGCTGACCGGAGACCGCGGCGTGACGCCACATCCCGACGCCCCCCATGACGTACGGACGCCACTGCGAGGACGGATCCATGAAGTACCAACGGCCCGCGACGTCCACACCCAGCGTCTCCCACTGCTTGCCGGCGCGGGAAACCTGATTGGGACCGTAGGCCTTGTCCTTGTAGTCGGCATTGTCGGAGGTGACCTCCAGATCCAAGGTGAAATCGGGCGTGACCCAGAAACCAACGCCGAGGCCACCGATCGGAGCCGACTGCACGTGGCGTTGATTGTCGCCCTGCACCACGCCGATGCGCGGGACGATGTACCAGTTGCTGTAGTTGGGGTTGCTGAAGCTACCCGTTGTCTCTGTCGCGGTGCCTGTGTCCTGTGCGTGCGCGACCGACATCACGCCAACAGTACCCAGGGCCAGCGCGATAACCGCGAACAAGCCATTACGTTTCATCGGAAAGTCTCCTCGTTGTTGATTCTTCGATGCCAGCCTTCCGGCAGACGTCGTACTTCCAGTGCAAGACTACTGCGCGAAAAACGGCCCTTCCAGTCCTGGCGCTTTCCGCTACGGCTGCGCCAGTTTAGCAAAAAACAAACAATTGCGCTGCCCCCGCAAGCCGTCGTTCATGGAGAACTCAGGACCGCCCATCTTGGGCGAACAGGTCCATGAATGCCGGCACCGACATGCCCAACAGTTTGTCGTTGTCACCACAAACATCAATGATTTCATTGGCCTGCGCATCAGAAAGGTGGCCCTTCAAGGCCTTTTCGAACTTGTCCAGCAACACCGGAATGGCTTCCGCACGGCGGCGGCGGTGGCCAATCGGATAATCGATCGAAATCTTCCCGGTTTTCGAACCGTCCTTGAAAAACACCTGCACGGAATTGCCGATATAACGCTTGGCCGGATCGAAATAGTCCCTGGTGAATCGCGGATTTTCGCGCACCGTCATCTTTCCGCGCAACGCATCGATGCGCGGGTCGGCGGCAACCTCGTCGCTGTAGTCGTCGGCGACGAGTCGCCCGAAGATCAACGGCACCGCCACCATGTACTGGATGCAGTGGTCGCGATCGGCGTAGTTGGCGAGCGGACCGGTCTTGTCGATGATGCGCGCACCGGCTTCCTGGGTCTCGATCTCGACCCGCTCGATCGCATCGATGCGGTCTTGCACTTGCGGATGCAACTGCATCGCGCACTCGACCGCGGTCTGCGCATGGAATTCGGCAGGGAAAGAAATCTTGAACAGGATATTCTCCATCACGTAGCTGCCGAACGGGCGCTCGAACTCGAAGGACTTGCCGCCAAAAGCGACGTCGTAGAAGCCCCAGGTCTTGGCAGTCAGTGCCGACGGATAACCCGGCTCGTCGGTATCGATCGCGTTCAGCGCGTGGATCACCGCGCGCCGGCACGCATCGCCCGCGGCCCAGCTCTTGCGCGGGCCGGTGTTGGGCGCATGCCGGTAGGTACGCAGGCTGCCGTTGTCGGTCCAACTGTTGGACACGGCGGTGATCACCTGCTCACGCTGGCCACCCAGCATCGCGGTCGCGACCGCGGTCGAGGCAAGCCGCACCAGGATCACGTGATCCATGCCGACGCGGTTGAAGGAGTTCTTCAGTGCGTAGCAACCCTGGATCTCGTGCGCCTTGATCGCCCAACCCAACACGTCGCGGACGGTCAGCGGATTGCCGCTGTTGCGTCGGTTGCTGCGTGACAGCCAATCCGCGACGGCCAGCACCGTGCCGAGGTTGTCCGACGGATGGCCCCACTCGGCGGCCAGCCAGGTATCGTTGAAATCCAGCCAGCGGATTTGCGCGCCGATGCAGAACGCGGCCTGGGCCGGATCGAGCTGCAGCGCGGTGCCCGGAACCCTGGCTCCGTCCCGAAGCGTCGCTCCGGGCACGATCGGCGCGAGATGCCGGACGCACTGCGGGAACTTCATCGCGAGCATCGCGCATGCCAGCGCGTCCATCAACATATAGCGTGCGGTTTCCCAAGCCTCCCGCGAATCGATCCGGTAATCCAGCACGTAATCGGCAACGGCGACCAGAGGCTGGTCGGGTGCGGGGCGGGCCGCGGAACGGCGGTCGGGTTGGCGCATGGACGGTTCCCCGTGTCAAAGCCGGTTATTGTGCCAGAGCGGATGCAGCTTGACCGTACGCCCAGGCAGGCCCCACAATCTCTGCGCCTGCCGAAAGGGAGTAGCACCGGACCCGTCCTGACGATGGTTCCGCGTGGCGGTCGTCAACACGGGCCAAGGGGAATCCCGACGCTCCGGTCGCCACGGCGGATTGCAACCGCGCGCGAGACTTTCGAGATTCCGCACCGCTTCGGCCTGCGGGATTCCGATCGTCCACGCCCACGGAGCACTGCATGCCGCCCATCGAAGCCGTCTTCCACAACCCGCTCGACGCCGCCTTCTGGACCGGCCTCGCCTCGGTCATCGTGATCGACCTGGTGCTGGCCGGCGACAATGCGATCGTGATCGCGCTGGCAGCACGACGCCTGCCGGAACACCACCGGTTCCGTGCGATCTTCTGGGGCACGGCCGGCGCGGTCGTGGTGCGCGTCGCGATGACGGCCGGCATCATCTGGCTGCTGAAGGTTCCTGCCCTGATGCTTCTCGGCGGCGTCGTGCTGATCCCGATCGCGTTGCGGCTGCTTACCCAGGACGATGAGCGCGACCCGAAGCTGCGGCACGAAGTCACCGGCTTCTGGAGCGCGATGGGCACGATCGTCGTCGCCGACGCACTGATGGGCCTCGACAATGTGTTGGGAATTGCGGGGGCGTCCGGAGGCCATCTGGGTCTCGTCGGGCTTGGCCTCCTGGTCAGCATTCCGCTGGTGGTGTGGGGCTCGACGCTGCTGCTGAAGCTGATCGAGCGCTACCCCCTGATCATCTACGTCGGCGCGGCAGCCATCGCCTGGACCTCCGCGCGGATGATCACCCACGACGACCTCATCGAAGAATGGTTCAACGCCCACGATTCCCTGCGCTATCTGGTCGACGTCGTGCTGGTGGTCGGCGTGGTCGGCATCGGCTGGTGGATGCGGCGCCGCTCGCGTGTCGCCGCCGGGGATTGACGATAAGCGCTGGTCAGAACGAGGAGTCCGGTTGCGCGAGGAACGCCAGCTCCTCCGGCGTCGACGGTCGGCCCAGCGCCGCGTTGCGGTGCGGGTAACGGCCGAAGCGGTCGATGATCGCCTTGTGCTTCAGTTCGTAGTCGTAATTGCGTTCGAGACCGGACTGCCGGAACAGCCGTTCGGCATCCACGTGGATCACCCGCGATTCCGAGTGCATGAACGGCATGTACAGGAAAGCGCGGCGCGGCACGGGCATTGCACGGTCGGCGCCGACACGGATCGCCTCCTGCGCGAGTACCAGTGCCATCGGATCGGTGCTGAAAGCGCGTGGATTGTTCCGGAACAGGTTTCGCGAAAACTGGTCCAGCACGATGATTTCGGCGAGCCGTCCGTCGGGGGCGTCGCGCCAGGTCGCGAGTTCACCGCTCGCCGCGGCCGCATGCGGTTCGGCGAAGCGTTCGCGGATCACGGCATCGAAGGCATCGTCCTTCCTGAAATGTTGTTCGGGCGTCGATTGCTCGAACCAGAATTCGAGCACGTCCTGCGCGGTGGGCATTCGCGTCACAACCATTGTCGGGAATTCTTCTCGCGGAAAGCCTCGGCGACCAGCTGGTTGCCGAAGCCCGGCGGCGCCTCCCCGTTCGCTGCATAGCAGTAGATGGCGACTTGGTAGATCGTCTGCAGGGTGGATTGCACCAGCGCGAGCGCGACGACCCAGACCACCAGGATCGCACCGGCCACCATCATCGCCGCGGCACCAAGGTTCATCGCAACCACAAACAGGAGGATCGCGGGCAGGATGCCGAACAACGCGAAAATCAGCCCGAAACTCATGTTGCCGACGATCTGTTCGCCCCAGGTGCGCTTGAGCATTTCCACGGACCGCTTGTAGGACTCGATCGGGCCGCTGCCTTCGACCACCAGCACCGGCACAACCAGGAATGCGGTCACCGCCCAGGCCATTCCGAGCAGGCTCACGATCAGCCTGCCGATGAAACCGACCCGTTGTTCGAGCATCCGCAACAGGATTCCGACGCTTGCGGCCAACAATGCCCAGCCGAATATCTGTGGCAATCGTTGCCAGGCGAACGCCAATCCAAAACCGAGGCTCGGCCGTTCGCCATCGATCTGCTTCATCACGCAGGCAATCAACGCGGCGTTGAAGAAGATGATCACGAAATAGGCGAGCAGATAAAACACGAACAGCGCCGCGTACATGGAGCCGGTCAAGTGCACGGCGCCTTTCGGGAGCGGATGCGCACCCAGTCCAACGAACACCGGCGCCCCGAACAGTGCGATGAGCACGGCCAGTGCCACGCCGGAGATCAACGGGAAAACCACCAGACGCCGGTCCTGTTCCAGCATCCGCCAGGACGCGCCCATCAATTGCCAGGTTCGCGCGAATGTGCCCATGCCGGTTACCCCCTCTTGCGATCGCCGTGCGATGTTATCCGATACGGCTGGTGCCCGCGATGACCCAGCCTTCATCGGTCGCGCGCGAAACGGCACGCCGGGAAAGCCTCGATCTATCGGCGTTTTCTGGCTGCAAAGGGCGTGCCGCACGGAACCAGGCACGCTTCGATCAACCCCCTTTTCGTCATTCCCGCGCAAGCGGGAATCCATTTGCGTAGGCCGGCTCAAGGAGCGCAGCGACGGAGCCGGCATTCCTGCCCGTCCCTGAGCTGCCGGCTCCGGCCTTCGGCCTTGAGCCGGCCTACCCGAACACTGAATGCCTTTATTTTTTGCGAACGCCCGCCCGGGGCCACGGGATCGAGAAGCTGATTGGCGAATCCGGGTTCGGAACCAAGTCGCCGGACTCGGCCCGCCGCGGCAAGTCCTGGATGGACTTGCCCAGAGCCCCATCAATGCAGGTATTTCTTCATCCAGCCCACCCAGCGCCGGTACACGTCGGTCTGCTGCACGATGTCGCCGGGAAAATGGGTTGACTCGGGGTAGGCGTAGAACTCGACGGTGGTCCCGTTGTCGCGCAATGCGTGATACCACTCCTCGGCGTTGATCAGCGGCACGTTGGAATCGTCGACATCGCCCATCAGCAGCGTCGGCGCCTTGACGTTGCGCGCCCAGGTGATCGGCGATTGCTCGCGCCACATGTTCCAACCGGCGTCGGTCCACGGCGACGAGCCGAAGAAATAGGTATCCCCTTTCTGGTAATAGGCAACCGTGTAGTCCATCACCCAATCGGTGAGCGGCGCCCCCGCGACCGCCGCCTTCCACACGTCGTAGTGGCCGGTGAGCCAGGTCGTCATGTAGCCGCCGTAGGACCAGCCGGTCACGCCGATGCGGTTGGTGTCCACGCTGCCGAGCTGCTCGACCGCGGCCAACCCCGCCATCACGTCCTTGCCGGGACCTTCGCCAGTGTTTCGATAGATTGCGTGCTGGTACGTGTCGCCGAGATTGATGCTGCCGCGATAGTTCGGCTGGAACACCAGGAAGCCCGCGGCGGACAGCAACTGCGGCAATGGCGAAAACGCCACGGTGGACGCCGCTTCCGGGCCGCCGTGGATCACGAGGACCAGCGGATATGCTTGAGCTTTCCGGTAGCCGACCGGGTACGTCAACACGCCATCCTCGTCGAAGCCGTCCAGGGTCCAGTGAACCGGCCCGGTGCGACCGAGTGCGAGCTGGTCGACGAACGCGTTGACGTCGGTCAGCCGGCGTGGTTTCGAATGGACCGACGCCATCACGTACAGCTCGCCCGGGTGCGTCGCGGTGCTGCCGATGAAGGCGATTTCGCCGTTCTTCGCGACACTCAGTTCACCCCCGGCCTCGATGCCGTCGAGATCGAGCACGCGCGCCTTGCCGTGCAGGGGCTGGTCCCACAACACCGAATGGGTACCGAGCTGGCCCTGCAACAGCAGCGCGCTGCCGTCCGGCAGCCATGCGTACGTGTTGAAGTTGCGTGCCAGCGCGGCGGTCGGGTCGTACACGCCATGGCTGCCACCGCCGACGTAGATTGCGTTGCCGTTGTTCTGGTCGCCTCCACGCGGACGCAGGAAGGCATAACGACCACCCCGCGGGGCAAACGTCAGCACGTCCGAGGTTTGTGCGTCAACCAGCGTGCGCACCGATCCGCCGGCGGCCGGGACTTCGCCAATCACCGAGTGGAACGATGGCCCCCAGTACGGACTCGGAAATTGCGTGAACGCGATCCATTTGCCGTCGGGACTGAAGGCCGGCGGAGTCACTCCCGCGTTGAGGCCGCCCTGAACGGTGTTGAGGCTGAAGTTGCCATGCGTAAGCTGCGTCGCGTGCCCGCCATTGCCCGTCACGGGCGCCACCCAGAGCTGCCACGGCGCCGGGTCGTTCTTCAGCAGGAAGTTGCCGTCCGTGACCCGGAACACCTTGTTGTGGGCCTTGATGCGATCCTCGTGCAGCGGCGGATCCTCCGCAATGAAGGCAATCTGCTTCCCATCCGGACTCCAGGCATAGGCATCCACGCCTTGCTTGTTGGCGGTGACGCGCTGCGCGTCGCCACCCGCCAGCGGCAGCACGTAAACCTGGGGTTTTTTGGTCTTGGAATCCTTGGCGAGAAACGCCAGTCGTTTACCGTGCGGCGACCAACGCGGCGAGGACACGTCCTCGCGATCGTAGGTCAACGCGCGCTGTTCGCCATTCGCGACATCCACGACCTCGATCCAGGTGTCGTGCTTGTCGGTCTTCCAGACTGGCTTGGAAACCACGACCGCGATCTGCCTGCCATCGGGCGAGATCTGCGGGTCGGAGAGCCGCACCAGCTTTGCGAAGTCGTCGAGCTGGAACGGAGTCGCCGCCGCGGCGGCCAACGGCACGCCCCCGACCAGCGCCACCAGTACGAGCAACCACCACGCGCGCCAACGAACCATGACCGATCCCCTTTTGGAAGGTTGCACCACGACCCGGCAAGCATACTGCAGCGCACCCTTGCCGCCACACCGTGGTGGCGGCGGCATCCTCGCCGGAATGGGTGCACCGAGCCGTATTGAAGGCCAAGGGCGTGAAAATGCTTGGCGCCAAGCGCGCGATCCGGCAAGCCACCGAACTCGCCGCGTCATTGTAGAGCGGCGGCAGCCGCGACCAATGCCGCGTCCGACGCCGTCGCGTGCCACCCACGTCGCGCGCACGGCCCGCTCCTGCAACAGCCATGTGGTACCGGCGGCGGCCGCCGCCGTCATTGCGTGCCGCCAGTCCACGCACACGGCGCCAGCACGTAATCCGTTCCCCACCGCCGGGCGCGGCCGATCCCGCGTTCCGAAACCACATGTCTCCCGGCAGCGCCTTGATCCGGCGACACCCCGCGCACATATAGCGGGAAGCGCCCAACCACCAAGGAGACCTCCATGAAGCTGTACAGTTTTTCCGGTTCCTGTGCACTGGCCACCCACATCGTGCTGGCGTGGATCGGCAAGCCCTACGACGTCCAGATGATCCAGAAGGACGACCTCGGCAAGCCCGAGATGCTGAAGCTCAATCCCAATCACCAAGTACCCATCCTCGACGACGGCGGCTGGGTGCTATATGAAAACGCGGCGATCCTGAACTACCTCGCAGACAAATTCCCGGAAGCGAAACTTGTCGGCGACGGCTCGCCACGTTCGCGTGCCGAGGTCAACCGCTGGCTGGCGATCATCAATTCCGACATGCACCCCGCGTACAAGCCGCTGTTCGGCGCCACGAATTATCTTGGCGACAAGACGGCGATCGAAAAAACCCACGAAAACGCCCGCAAGATGTTGCGCAAGTATTTCGAGCAATTCAACGCACAGCTCGGCAAGCATGACTGGCTGGCCGGCACGCGCTCAATCGCCGACCCCTACCTGTTCGTCCTGCTGCGCTGGGCCCACGCCGTCAAGGTCGATCTCTCGGGCCTCGAAAATCTCAAGAAGTTCGAGCAGCGCATGCGCGCCGATGCCGGGGTGAAACAGGCACTGAAAGCCGAAAACCTCGATCAGGCCAAGGCGGCGTAAGCGATCAAGCTGCGTTGCCAGTTCCCAACGAAACCCAGTCCACGCTCGTCATTCCGGAAGCGGCATAGCCGCGATCCGGAATCCATTTCGCGCCTGATCCTCGCGAAAGTCAAAATGGATTCCGGGTTCCCGCGCCGGTGAAGCTGGCGCCGGCCCCGGAATGACGACAAGGATTTTCATCTGCCGCCCCCTCTCCTCTCCCCCTCCCCAAAAGGCGAAACTGTTTGGGGGAGAGGGGAAGTTGGTGCCGAACACGTTCGGCTTCGGCAGCACTCATTCCGCCCGTGCGACCAAGCTCCGTTCAACGTTTCTCTATGGGCACGTACGCCTGGTCTTCGGGCCCCGTGTAGTTGGCGCTCGGCCGGATGATCTTGCCATCCTGGCGTTGCTCGATCACGTGTGCGCTCCATCCGGCGGTACGCGAGATCACGAACAGTGGCGTGAACATCGCGGTCGGTACCCCCAGCATGTGATACACGCTGGCTGAGTACCAATCGAGGTTCGGGAACATCTTCTTGACTTCGCCCATCACCTTTTCGATGCGCTCGGAAACCTCGAACAGCCGCGGGTTGCCGCCATCGGTGCACAATTTCCGCGAGATTTCCTTGATGATCTCGTTGCGCGGATCGGAAACCGTGTACACCGGGTGACCGAAACCGATGATGATTTCCTTGCGCTCGACGCGTTTGCGGGTATCGGCGTCGGCATCGTCCGCGGTGCGGTAGCGCGAGATGGTTTCCATCGCCACTTCGTTGGCGCCGCCATGTTTCGGACCGCGCAGCGCGCCGACCGCGCCGGTGATCGCCGAATAGAAATCGCTGCCGGTACCCGCGATCACGCGCGCCGCGAAAGTGGACGCGTTGAATTCGTGCTCGGCGTACAGGATCAGCGATTTGTCCAGCGCGTTGGCGTGCAGGTCGCCCAGCGGCTTGCCGTGCAACAGGTGCAGGAAATGCGCGGCGATCGTTGTGTCATCGGTTTCGACTTCGATGCGGCGCCCGTTGTGCGAGTAGCGGTACCAGTACAGCAGCATCGAACCGAAGCTCGCCATCAGGCGGTCGGCGATGTCGCGCGCGCCGGTGACGTTGTGGTCGTGCGCTTCGGGAAGCACCGTGCCGAGCACCGAGCAACCGGTGCGCATCACGTCCATCGGGTGGGTCGACGCCGGCAGCAGCTCCAGCGCCGCCTTGACCGGTTGCGGCAGGCCGCGCAGGCGCTGCAGTTTCGCGCGATACGCGTTCAACTCCGCCCAGGTCGGCAGGTGCTCGTGCACCAGCAGATGCGCGACCTCCTCGAACGTCGCCTTGGTGGCCAAGTCCTTGATGTCGTAGCCACGGTAATGCAGATCGTTGCCGCTGCGCCCGACCGTGCACAGCGCGGT
>JBOHYT010000224.1:0-4658 GCA_050738055.1 Rhodanobacteraceae bacterium | reverse complement strand
GTCCATGAATGTCTGGAATGTGTACTCGGCACCCGCAAACCGATCCGTTGCGTCGTCGGTGTAGGCGACCACGAGTTTGGAGGCACCGTCAAGCACGCCGCTGGGGTCGTATTCGTCGGCGATGTAGTGGTCGTCGATGCGTGTTGGTTTCAAGGCACTCTTGGCCAATGCCGCCCGCAACTCCGTGCGGGTCGCGCCTTTCAGCGGCACGCCGAACAGCTCCAGCTGGGTGGTCCGAGTTTTGGGCGCATGCGCGAAAGCCGCAGTCGCACCGGCCAACGCAGCGCAAGCCAACCAAACAAGCATCGTGGAACGGGACATGGTTTTTGCCTCCGTGGGTTGTTTCAGCAAACGATCCGTATTCCTGCCTCCATCTCGATCTGTCCGCTGGCTGCCGGCTTGGCCCTCGGCACCGAGGTACCTGCGATGCGGGCATAAATCTGTGTGCCGGGCCTTCGCCGGCCCTCCGCCGCTTGCGATCAGTTGAGCTTGACCTCGTCACCGCACAGATTCACGATCGAGCTTTTCCACTCCGAGCCCTGTTGTGCAAACGGGGTCGCCGACACGCGCACGTTCACGACCGCATTCGCATCGTCCCTGGCCGCGTCGGCTTGCAAGCCGTGCATCGCACCCTGGAACTTCGCGAGGTAATTTCCGTTGCCGTCCCACAGGAAGAACCGGCAATTGAAACCTTCCGACGCGGCGAGCGTGCGCCCGGGCACGTTCGCCAAGCTGGAGAGGGTTACCTGGCCTGCCGAGACTGCTGCGGCCGGTGTCGCAGTGGTCGACGTTGTCGCAGTTGGCGTGTTCCCCGCACTCTGCCCGCCCAACTGGGGACACGCACACAGCAGCGCAGCGCTCAGCGCAACTACGCAGACCCCGAACACGCGGCGGGGCAGGTTCGTCGCCCGGTAGCCGTAGCTGGCCGAACTCGACGCGCGCGGGGACGGCCGGATTTTTGTCAGCGCAACATGTGGCAGGTGATATCGCATGATCAGTGCGCTCCCTTGCGTGCCTGGGCCTTGCGGGCTCGATCACGGTCAAGGATCGCATCGGCCAAACGATGTTCGTGCTCGCTGGCCCGAACCTCGGCCAGCGCGGTGTCGAGCCCACCCTTGCTCATCAGCGCCTCGATGGCGTCCGTGATGGCCCCGTAAAGCAGATCATCTGGATCCGCCATGAGCGCACCGCCGTAGCGGACACCGTTGCCGTACTGCAAGGAAAATGCCGACTTCGCCCGGTTGGTCACCCACACATCGGCGAACGCAACTTCGTTGTTCCCGACCCGTCCCTCCCACTCGTTGATGACCAGCTCTGCATCCGCGCGCTTGAGCTTGGCGCAAAGCGCGTCGTAGCCGGCAAGGTTGAATCCACGCTGATGGATGACCCGAGCCACTGCGTCGTCCGCGTTGGAATGGATATCGCAGGCCATGGCGCGGCCGCCTACGAGAAGCGCCATGAGGACGATGAAGGTTTTCATGACGTGCATCCTCCGTTTCCACTCTCCCCGAATCCGTCAGAACGCGAGCCGCACGCCGGCATCGACCTCGCCGGCGTGGCCGCCCCCATTGGCAGTCTGATAGTCGCCGTCCAGGAACCAGCCCCAGCGGGCGTTGACCTGGGTGCTGAATTCCGCGCCGAGGATCCCGGTGTTGCGGGGCAGGTTCTGGCCTTCGGCGACGAAGGTCGAATCCGGCACCCCGACGAAACTCGCGTCGATCCCGAGGTTCGCGCCGCCCAGCACCCGCCGGTAGTCGGCATAGGCGCCGAACCACGACTGGCCGCCTGACCATTGGAAGGCATCGCCGTAGCGCAGCCCCAAGTCGGCAAAGCTGGCCGTGTGCGTCTGCGAGGGCGCCGCGAGGCCCATGCCGTTGGCGCCGTTCTCGGCGAACGCGGACTGGTCGATGCGCAGTGCCGAGAGCGACACGTACGGAGTCCAGTGGCCGAGCGTCTTGCCGCCCTCGAGGCTGGCGAGCGTGAGGTGATCGGTGTGTGCGCCGCTGATCGGGGTCAGTGTGGTGCCGAGCAGCAGCGAGCGGTTGATCTCGTTGCGCACGTGCGCGTAGCCCACCCGCCCGGCGAGATAGCCGCCGTCACTTAAGTTCGCGCGGGCGTACGCCGCCAGCAGGTCTTCGCGGCCCTCGACGTCGCCGCCGAGCGCGCCGATATGCGAATCGACCCGCGTGCGGCCGCCGGCGATGCCGGCCGAGAAGCTGCCGAAGCTGCCGTCGATGCCAGCCAACGTGCCAGCCGAGCGATAGTCGGCCGAGTCATAGCCGGAACCCTCAAGCATTCCGCTGGTGCCGGTCCCGAGCACCCACACGCCCGCGCCCTGCCCTTGCGCCAGTGCATTCTGGCGGTGCGCGATCGCCTGGTCGGTGGCGAGCGCCAGCTCGGACTCGACCGCACGGCCGGTGCCGTAGATTTCACCCGACAGTGAATTGAGACTGGTCACTGCACTGGCGAGCGTCGGCGCCGAAAGGAACGCACCGGCCGCCTGTCCCCAGGCCGCGTGACCGGCCATCTGGCCGCGGGTCAGCCACTGGTTCGAGACATCCAACGCGCCTTGCAGATTTTCCGCCGCGTGCACGGTCTGCGGACTCGCCAGCGGCGCGCCGAGGGCGGTTGCGGTGACGCTGGTTTGGGTGAGCGCCACATTCACCTGGGTCGGGGTATAGGCCAGCGTGCCGGTATAGAACACCCCCGAGGCAAAGGTGAGCGTCCCGAAGGTGCCGGACAGGGTGCCGGCATTGACCAGCGGCTCGGTGGACTTCACGGTGTAACCGCTCGGCGCCCCCAGCACCTCCATGGTGCCATTGAGGCTCGCGGTGCCCTTGACCGCGAGCGGATCGCCGAGCGCCACCGCGGTGGTACTGGAGGTGCCCTCGGTGAGGTTCCCGGTGATCGTGAGGCCCTGCGCGGCCTTGGTGCCCTGGCTGATGACGGTGCCGTTGTTGGTCACATTTGCACCGACGCTACCGATGCCGTCGAGGGTGCCGCCGGCATCGACCGTCACCGCGGACGCGATCGATCCGTTCACGGTCAGCGTGCCGGCCGCTATTTCGCTGCCACCCTGATACGTGTCGGTGCCGTTCAGGACCAGGGTGCCGGGGCCGGTCAGCTTCAGGCCGCCTGCCCCGGCGATGTTGTTGGAGAACGTCGACGTGGTCCCTGACGAAATGTCGGCGGTGAACGGGCCGAACTGCGGGAACGCGAACTCGGCCGGGCCATGGACCGCCTTGGCGGCATTCACGAAGCCCCAACCAAAGGTCGGGTTCGGCGTGGTGTGGCTGCCATCGTCCATTGGCGTCGCGGTGGTGAGGATGGTGTCGCTGACATTCGCGGCGCTCATCCACGGAAACGCCTGCCACACCTGCGCAGCCACGCCGCTGATCACCGCGGTGGAGAGGGAGGTGCCTTGCGCGGCACCGCCGGAGTACTCCCCGGGAATACTTGGGAACTCCGCAAAGCCGGGTGCCCCGAGGCACCACTGCGCGGCCACGCCGCAGGCATTGGACGAGTCGACATTGCTGCTGGCGTCTTTGCCAACCCAGAGCCCGGTAGGCCTGCCCTATACCCACATCTAGCGCTGGACAAACGCACGCCCGCCGAGTACCGTGCCGGCCGTGCAGCAGCAAAGCCAGATCAAGCGTACCCTGAGCCAGCCCGGGAATTTGGCGCAGGTACGGGCGTTGCTTGCCGACGCGCCGCAAGCGCACCGGACGGCGCTGGCCGATGGAGTGTGCGCCGAGTTCGGTTTCCGCGATGCCTGCGGGCGCGCGCAGCGGGCGGGCTGTTTGAAGGCGCTGCGCGCGTTGGCGCAGCGCGGTGAACTGACGCTGCCCAAGCCCCGCACTGTCCCGGGTCCCCGGCGCATCCGGCGGCTCGACGCGCCGGTTGCGGCGGCGCAGGCGGTGCCAGGCGAGGTATCCGAGCTGGTCGATCTGACCTTGGTGCTGGTAAAAGACGATCCGCAGCGCCGGCTCTGGAATGAGCTGATGGCGGCCGAGCACCCTCGTGGCGTGGGACCGCTGGTCGGGTGTCAGTTGCGCTATCTCATGGGTTCGGCACACGGCTGGCTGGGTGCCATCGGGATCGGGGCGGCGGCCTTGCAATTGGCTGCCCGCGATCGCTGGATCGGCTGGGAGCGCGCGCAGCGCGAGGCCCAGTTGCACCGGATCGTGGGGTTGAACCGCTTCCTGATCCGACCGCACGTGCACTGCCACAATCTGGCCTCGCAGGTGCTGGGTCAACTGCTGCGACGCTTGGGAAGTGACTTTCAGGCGCGCTACGGATATGCCCCATGGCTGGTCGAGACGTTCGTGGATCGCACCTGCCACACGGGCGTGAGTCTGCGTGCCGCGAACTGGCAATATGTAGGGGACAGCAGCGGGCGCGGTCGACAGGATCGCGACCACGCGGGCAACGAGACGGTCAAATCGATTGACATGTACCCGCTCGTGGCCGACTGGCGCAAGCAGCTCGGAGTCGGCCCGGCGCCGGGGACGCCGGCGCTGGCACCGGGCGAGGGGCTGGATGGCGTAGGCTGGGCCGAGCAGGAGTTCGGCGGAGCACCGCTGGGCGATCAGAGACGGAGTCAACGCTTGGTGGACAGTGCACGCGAGCAGGGAGAGCGGCCCATGCGGGCCTTCACG
>JBOHYT010000223.1:0-23459 GCA_050738055.1 Rhodanobacteraceae bacterium | reverse complement strand
AAATGCCAAGCCAAGTGCTCTATTATCGCGCAATGGTCGAGTCCAGCGTACCAGCCAGACGGGAGACACGAGAGGAGCGCACCGAAAGCGCGCGGCTCGACAACTTCGTGGACGGCGCATTCGCGTTTGCGATCACGTTGCTCATCATCTCGGGCGGCAGTCTGCCGAAGAACGTGCTTGCGTTGGAACACGCGCTGCGCGGAGTCCCCGCATTCGCTGCGTGCTTCGCGGAGCTGGCGTGGTTCTGGCACGGTCACGTGCGCTGGCGCGACACGGTGCAACTGACCGACAAGACCAGCCTGCTGTTGTCGTTGCTGCTGGTCTTTTTCGCGCTCATCTTCGTGTTTCCGCTGCACCTCGTGTTCGCGGGCCTCTTCAACGGATTCAGCGGCGGCATACTCTCCCCCGATTACAACCATACGTTCGAAAACGTCGCGAACGCCACCAGGGCATTGTTCGTGTTCTACGGACTTTCGTTCGCCTGCATGGCGGGAACCTTGTCGATCCTGTACCGGCACGGCGTGCGCGCTGGCATGCCGACCAGCCGCGAAGACGCCGTGACGTTGCGGGTGCAGGTGGTGCTGTGGAGCTGGTTTGCCGCAGTCGGAGTGGTGTCGATGTTGATCGCGCTCAGCCTGCCCTCCCGCATCGGCTGGATCCAGGGCCTGCCGGGATTCACCTACTTCCTGCTTGCCTTCACCGGCCCGCTCGCCCACCTGTACAGCAAACGGGTCAAGTTGGGACTGCCAACATGAAAGCACAAGGCGTATTCATCGCCGGTACCGACACCGGAATCGGCAAGACCCGCGCGGCGTGCACGCTACTGCACGCGCTGCGCGCCGCCGGCCTGCGCGCCACCGGCATGAAACCGGTCGCGAGCGGCTGCGAATCCACACCCGAAGGCCTGCGCAACGACGATGCGCTGGCGCTGATCGCAGCCAGCGACCCGAAACCGTCGCGCTACGCCGATTGCAACCCGTTCGCGTTCGGGCCGCCGATCTCGCCGCACATCGCCGCGGCCGAGGCCGACCAGGAAGTCACGATGCCGCCGATCGAGGACGCCTACGACACCCTCGCGCTCGCGACCGATGCGGTGGTGGTGGAAGGCGTCGGCGGCTGGCTGGCGCCGCTGTCGGACTCGCTGCGCGCCAACGCGATCCCGCGCACCCTGCAGGTGCCAGTAATCCTCGTCGTGGGCCTGAAGCTCGGCTGCCTCAACCATGCGCAGCTCACCGCGCGGGCGATCCACGCCGACGACTGCGAGCTGATCGGCTGGATCGGCAACCGGATCGATCCGGACATGGCGCGGCCCAAGGAAAACCTGGTGACGTTGAACCGCGCGCTCAGCGTCCCTTGTCTGGGGGTGATCGCCCACGGCGCCGAACCGATGACCGCAGCCGCTTCGCTGCGCGACGCCGCCGACGCGCTCCGCGACCTGCGCCGATGAATTGCAAGCTGTGCGGCGGCGCCACCGCGCCGTTCGGCGAACTCGTCGTGCTCGGCCGCCACCGGGCGCGCTACCGGCGCTGCGAAGCATGCGGCTACGTGTTCGCCCTCGATCCCGACTGGCTCACCGAGGCCTACGCCACCCACGCGATCGCCGCGCTCGACACCGGCATCGTGGTACGCAACTTGTGGCTCGTCGATGCGGTCGACGCGCTGCTGCGCTGGCGTTTCCGCAGCGTGCGCACGGCGCTCGACTACGGCGCCGGCAGCGGGTTGTTCGTGCGCCTGATGCGCGACCGCGGCTACGATTTCCACTGGGCCGATCCGCACTGCGAAAACCTGTTCGCGCTGGGTTTCGAAGCCGAACGCGGCCAGCGCTTCGACCTGGTGACGTGCTTCGAAGTCTTCGAGCACCTCGCCGATCCGCTCGTCGTTCTCGACGACCTCGCGCAGCGCGCGCCAATCCTGTTGTTCTCGACCGAGCTGCTGCCCGAAACCGGCAACCGCCCGGGCGAATGGCACTACTACACCCCCGAGACCGGCCAGCACATCGGCTTCTTCACCGCCGCGAGTCTCGCTGGTGTGGCACGCCGACTCGGGCGGCATTTCTCGACCGATGGACGAATGCTGCACGCGATCACCGAGACCCCACTCGATCCCCGCTGGCTGCGGTTCGTCGCCAAGCGAAAGCGTGCGCGCTGGTTGCTGCGGCTCGGCCGCAAGCGCAAGGCCCTGACCTGGCGCGACGGCGAGGCTTTGTTGGCGCGTCTCGCGGGATCGCGCGCGGATCCGCAACAGCCCGATCCATGACGACCGTCGCTGGCGCCCCGCCGGCATACCCGGCATCATGACCGGCTGACGCTCCGGCCGGTCCTATTGGCGATCGGAGCGGCGCCCCTCGCCGACCGTGGAGTTTCCCTTGAGCCAAGCCCAGCGGTACTACCTGACGATCCGCAATCTCGCACAGGCCCGAGGCCCCGACCCGGAGTTGTCTTTCACGGGGTCGTCGCCACAAGCCTTCGCCGAGGTCCTGCAGGGGGCACTGCGCAAGCCGGTCCTGTTCCAGCGCTGGAAGGCCCGGCAACCCGACCCCGACGAGGTCGACCAGACGCTGGCGCCGACCGACCCGAACGCCACGGTCAGCGCGCAACTGAACGACCTGCATACCGATGTGCAGGTCGTCACCACGTTGACCCATTTCGTATTGCGGCATCGCCTGTTCATCCTGATCGGCCCGAACTGGCAGTTGCACGACGTCGCCACCGCGTGATTTCTTCTCTCTGCAGTGCAATGAGTTCTTCCATGTCCGCACTACGTACCAGGATCCTCGCCGTTGCCTGTTGCACCCTCGTCGGAAGCGTCGGCTTGAACGCGCATGCCGCGCCGCCGCCGAGCGCTGCCTCGTCGGCCGGCGCCAGCACCGGCAACCCGTTCTTCAGGGCATCGAGCCTGCCGTTCGGCACCGCGGACTTCAGCAAGATCAAGAATTCGGACTACGTGCCCGCGATCGAAGAGGGCATGAAGCGGCAGAAAGAGGAAATCGACAAGATCGCCAACGATCCCGCGCCGCCGACCTTCGAGAACACGCTGGTGGCGATGGAGAAGACCGGCGCGATGCTGCACCGCGTGATGAACGTGTTCAACCTGTACACCGGCGCCGACACCGATCCGGAACTGCAGAAGATTTCCGAGCAGATGGCGCCCAAGCTCGCCGCGCATCAGGACGCGATCTACCTCAACGCCAAGCTGTTCGACCGCATCCAGAAGGTCTACGACCAGCGCGCCAAACTGAAACTGGATCCGGAATCGAAGCGCCTGCTGGAGGTCGAATACCAGGCGTTCGTGCTGAACGGCGCCAAGCTGTCGCAGGCCGACAAGACCCGACTCCAGCACGTCAACGAGCGGCTTTCGACCCTTTCGACCCAGTTCGCCAACAAACTGATCGCCGCCGCCAAGGCCGGCGCGCTGGTGGTCGACAACAAGGCCGATCTTGCCGGCCTGTCCCCCGAACAGATCGACGCGGCGGCGGCCGCCGCCAAGGCACGCGGTCTCGAAGGCAAGTGGCTGATCCCGCTGCAGAACACCACCCAGCAGCCCGACCTCGCCTTCCTCAAGAACCGCAACATCCGCCACGAGTTGTACGAGCATTCGTGGAACCGCGCGGAAAAGGGCGACGCCAACGACACCCGCGCGACCATCACCGAGATGGCGTACCTGCGCGCACAAAAAGCCAAACTGCTGGGCTACCCGGATTTCGCGGCGTGGAAGCTTCAGGACCAGATGGCCAAGACGCCGGCCACCGTGATGGACTTCCTGGACAAGCTGGTGCCGCCGGCGAAAGCGCGCGCCGCCGCCGAGGCAGCCGCCCGCCAGTCCACGATCGACAAGGATCAGAAGAAGCTCGGCAAGCCCTCGTTCCAGCTCGAACCTTGGGACTGGGAGTACTACGGCCAGCAGGTGCAAAAATTCAAATACGACATCGACCAGAGCGAGGTCAAGCCGTACTTCGCGCTGAAGGACGTGCTGGTGAACGGCGTGTTCTACGCCGCGCATGAGCTGTACGGCATCAGTTTCAAGCAGCGCACCGACCTGCCGACCTGGAATCCGGACGTGCTGGTGTACGAGGTGTACGACGCCGACGGCAAGCCGCTCGGCCTGTTCTACGGCGACTACTTCAAGCGCGACAACAAGTCCGGCGGCGCGTGGATGAGCGACCTGGTGCACCCCTCGACCCTGCTCGACCAGTCGCCGGTAATCTACAACGTCTGCAACTTCACCAAACCCGCGCCGGGGCAACCCGCACTGCTGTCGATGGACGACGTGATCACGATGTTCCACGAGTTCGGCCACGCGCTCAACGCGTTCTTTGCCGACACCAGGTATCCGAGTCTTTCCGGCACCGACACCGCGCGCGACTGGGTCGAGTTCCCCTCGCAGTTCAACGAACACTGGGCGACCTATCCCCAAGTGTTCGACCACTACGCGAAGAACTACAAGACCGGCGCGCCGATGCCTGCGACGCTGGTGGCCAAGTTGCAGAAGTCTCGGCTGTTCAACAAGGGCTACGACATGACCGAGCTGCTCGAAGCGGCGCTGCTCGACATGGCGTGGCACACCATCCCGCCGAGCGCGCCCAAGGTTGCGGCGGATGATGTCGGCAGCTTCGGCAAGGACGCGCTCAAGAAGAACAACATCCTGGTGCCTTACGTGCCGCCGCGTTATCGCTCGACGTACTTCCTGCACATCTGGGGCAACGGCTACGCCGCCGGCTACTACGCGTACCTGTGGACCCAGATGCTGGCCGACGACGCGTTCGCGTGGTTCCAGGGACACGGCGGCCTGACCCGCGCCAACGGCGACCGTTTCCGCAAGATGATCCTGTCGCGCGGCAATACCGAAAACCTCGCCGACATGTACAAGGCGTGGCGCGGCCGTGCGCCGAACATTGACGCGATGAAGAAGGATCGGGGACTGGAACACGAAAACAACATGCCGGACAAGAAGTAACAACCCCGGATCGTTCGACTCCTCACACCTCCGCGTAGGGCGGGTCTTGACCCGCCTGCATCATCGAGCGGTCGCCCGTGGAGCAGCGTACTCCGCAACGGCGGGTCAAGACCCGCCCTACATCAAGGTTGCCGTAGGGCGGTGGCTTCGCTGCGGCCGTTGGTCTGGACAGACCCTTCGTGCCGCGTGCGGTAGGCTTGTCGAACCTGTCGCAACCGCGAGACCCGGAGACAGACGGACGATGACGGTCACGGATTGCCTTGGAACGCCGGTGCCAGTGGGAGCCCGCGCATGAGCCAGCCGCCCGAAGTCCGTTCGCAGGAACGGGCGGCACGCCAACGCGGGGAGTCCGCCGAGGAAAAGGCCGAACGTGAAGGCGTCGGCAAACAGATGCTGCTGGCGCTGGCGGTGCTCGGCATCGTCTACGGCGATCTCGGCACCAGCGCGATCTATTCGCTGCACGCGGTGTTCACCGGCGGCGCGCAACTGGTCGCGCCCAGCACCGTGAACGTGCTCGGCATCCTGTCGCTGGTGTTCTGGACGCTGATCGTCATCGTGTCGCTCAAGTACATGACGTTCGTGCTGCGCGCCGACAACCGCGGCGAGGGCGGCACCTTCGCGCTGATCGCGCTGCTGCGTCCGTGGCGGCACATGGACAAGCCGCCGCGCCGCCTGCTGATCCTGCTCGGTCTCGCGGGCGCCTCGATGTTGTACGCCGGGGTCATGATCACACCAGCCATTTCGGTACTGAGCGCGGTCGAGGGCTTGAAGCTCGCCTCGCCGGGGCTGGGGCACTATGTCATTCCGATTACCCTGGTGATCCTGGTGGCGCTGTTCGCGGTGCAACGATTCGGCACTGCGCGGATCGGCGCCGCGTTCGGCCCGATCATGGTGCTGTGGTTCTTCGCGATCGCGGCGCTCGGGGTGTATGGCATCGTGCAAGCGCCACAGGTCATCGCGGCGGTCAACCCGTTGCACGCATTCCGCTTTTTTCAGCATGATGGCGTGACCGCGTTTCTGATCCTGTTCGCGGTGTTCCTGGTCACCACCGGCGCCGAGGCGCTGTACGCCGACATCGGCCATTTCGGGCGCAAGCCGATCCGCATCATGTGGTTTTTTCTGGTGCTGCCGGCGCTGCTGCTGAACTACTTCGGCCAAGGCGCAATGCTGTTGCTGGACCCGAAGGCCGGCAACCAGCCCTTCTACCTTCTGTGCCCGCCGTTTCTGCTGTATCCCCTCGTGATCCTGGCCACGCTGGCGACGATCATCGCCTCCCAAGCCACCATCAGCGGCGCGTTCTCGATGACCCGCCAGGCCGGACGGCTCGGCATGATGCCGCGCTTGCGGGTCGTGCAGACTTCCGACGAGACCTCGGGGCAGGTCTACGTGCCGGCGATGAACTGGCTGTTGATGGTGGCGGTGATCATTCTGGTATTGCTGTTTCGCAGTTCCGACAAGCTCGCCAGCACCTACGGCATCAGCATCAGTACCACCATGGTCGTCACCACCATCCTCGCGTTCTGCGTGGCCCGCGAACGCGGGCACTGGTCGCTGTGGGGCGCGCTGTTGTTTCTTGCAGGGTTTTTGATCGTCGACCTGGCGTACTTCGGTTCCAACGTGCTCAGGATTCCGCACGGAGGCTGGTTCCCGATCCTGGTGGCGGTGCTGTTTTTCACGGTGATGTCGACTTGGCGCCGCGGCGGCGAGTTGCTGGCGCAGCAAACCGACAAGGAGGCCAAGCCGATCGGCGATCTGGTACGCGAGCTCGCACGCGACAAGGTCGCCCGCGTACCCGGCACCGCGGTTTTCCTGACGCCGCGCATGCAGCACACGCCGCCGGCGCTCAACCACCACATCGAACGAAACCACGCGCTGCAGAAGCAGGTCGTGCTGGTGACCGTGCTGACCGAGGACGTCCCGCGCACCACCGGCGAAGAGCGCCTCGAACTGAAAGACCTGAAGGATGGCTTCTTCCGGGTGATCCTGCACTACGGCTACCTGCAAAAGACCAACGTGCCGTCCGCACTCGTCGGGTGCAAGGAGCATGGACTCGAGGTCGATCTCGACGAGGTGACCTATTACATCGAGCACCAGTCGCCGGTCGGCACTCGCGGCCACCACCACGGCATGATGTTCTGGCGCGAGCGGCTGCTGGCGCTCATGATGCGCAATTCCATGGACGCGACCGCGGGCTACCAGATTCCCGACGACAAGGTCGTGGAACTGGGTTTGCGGGTGAGAATTTGAAATATGTTCACGACGTCGTCTGCCGAATTCCTCGCCGTCTGCGCGACACTGCAACCGCTACCGAACCCGTGCGCCATCGCGCGCGCGGCGTTTCTGGTCGCGCCCGCCACGGCGAATTTCGCCGCCGAGTCCGCGCGCGACAACCGTTACATGCAGATCGACGACACCTTCGACGTGCAGCGCACGCGCGAGCAGCACGCCGCGCTGGCGCAGGCGTTGCGCGCCGACGTTCCCGTGGTCACGTTTCCGGGCGACCCGGAAGCGCCGGACGGGATGTTCCCGAACAACGTGTTCGCGACGGCGCCGGGCAAGCTCGTCATCGGCAGCATGCACCACGGCGTCCGCAGGCGCGAAGCGCAACGCGAAGACATCCGCGGATTCTTCCGCGACCTGCTCGGCTGTGCGGAAATCGATCTTTCGCGCAGCGCCGATTGCACCGCTGAATTGACCGGATCGCTGGTGATCGACCACGCGCGCGGCATCGGGTTCTGCGGCCTGTCCGACCGCTGCGACATGGCGGGCGCGCGCGCGATGCACGAAGCGTTCGGTTTGGCACTCACGTTCTGCTTCGAACTCGCGGCGGGCGAATACCACACCAACGTGGTGATGGCATCGCTGGCAGGCCGCGCGGTGATCCTCGCGCCCGACGGATTCCGCGATCCGGCCGTGCCCCGCGCGATCGCGCAGGCATTCGGCGATCGCGCGCTGTGGCTGTCGAACGAACAGAAGCGCGACTACGCCGGCAACGCGATCACGCTTTCGAACTCGCGCGTATGGATGAGCGCGCGCGCTGCAGCATGCCTGACGAACGCGCAACGCGAATCGCTGGCGTCATGGGGTTTCCGGATCGGCACGGTGGAGCTGTCCGAAATCGAGAAAGCCGGCGGAAGCCTGCGCTGCTGCGTCGCCGAGATCTTCTGAAGCGTTCAATACGCGGAGCTGCGCCGCCGCGCCAGCCGTGACATATCGTAGCGATCGCGCCAAGGTGCGCACGATGCCGACATTTGGAAATCCGCTGCGGCGACCGAATTTCCGTCGCGTCCTCGTGACGTGCGGGCTGCTCGCATGTGCAATACCCAGCTTCGCAGGACCACCGTTCTTCACCGACGACCCGGTGCCGGTCGATTACCGGCACAACGAGTTCTACGTGTTCGGCACGCTGGACCATGCCGGCGGCGCGAGCGCGATCGCCGGACCGGCGATCGAATACAACCGTGGCATCGCGCCCAACACCCAGTTCCATATCGTGGTGCCGATGGCCTGGAACGTTCCCTCGCAGGGCGCCGTCGCCACGGGTCTCGGCGATGTCGAGCTGGGCATCAAATATCGTTTCCTCGACGCCGACGATGGCGCGTGGCAGGTCGGCATGTTTCCGATGGTCGAACTCGCGACCGGCAGCGCGCGGCGGGGCTTGGGCAACGGGCGCACCTGGTATCGGTTGCCGTTGTGGGTGCAGAAGACCTCCGGGCCCTGGACTTTCGACGGCGGCGGCGGGGTCATCGTCAATCCCGCACCGGGCATGTACAACGCGACGTTTGGCGGCGCACTCGCGCAATACGCGTTCAGCCCGCGCTGGACGCTGGGCGTCGAACTGTTTCGGCAGAACGCGCTCGCCACCGAGCAGCCCGGCTACACGCTGGTGAACGCGGGCGGCTACCTCAACTTTTCGCAGCACTTCAGCCTGCTGTTCTCCGCCGGCGGCAGCGTGGCCGGCGCGCGCCACGCCGTTGCGTACCTCGGCCTGTACTGGACCTGGGCCTCGAAGCACTGAACACGTTTGAGAGCGGTGTCGCCGCAACGAACGTGATGTTGCAATGCGCCGTCCATCAGCGACCCACGATCGGTCCACTTGCGATGAACCCGTCATGATGCAAAATGCATCCGTGCACCACGAATCGCCCTCGCCATGCCCGTTACCCTGACCATCAAGCAAGTCCCCGAGCGGCTGGCCGAAGGCCTGCGCCGCCGCTTGCCTGCAACTCGCGCCTGTGCGCGGTGCGCCACGGGTCACCCTCGACGCGCGACTGGCGGCGGCATGGGACGATGCCGCGGCTGTCCACCAGAGCGAGTGCATCGCGGCGCGTACCGCGCCCACTCGTGCTGCGCTGGTGGTGCGATAACATGATCCAAGCTCCGGTCCGTGCGCCAGGCACGCCGGCACATGCTGCGTCCGGGTACGCACCATCGGCCGGCGCGCGCGAGGCCCGCGTGACGGACCCGCAGCGATTGCACGGACTCAACTGAACCATGCGTATGCCAACCGGGGCTGCAACGACGGAAGACCAGAGCGCGGCGCTGTTTCGGCACGTCAGCGCCGAGCGGGCCGCCGCCTATCGTGCGGTACTCGGCGTATTCGCGGCGGCGAAAAGACGCTTCCGTCTGCACCTGCGCGCCGACGAGGTGCGTGCCGAAGCGGCGTGGCCGAACGGGCAAAAGCCAACGCCGGAGGAAGTGGCGAGCTTGCTGGCGCAGCTCGTCGAATGGGGCAACCTGCGTTCCCAGGCCGATACCGCGCGCGTGACCACGGTCGAGGATTTCTACCGCGCGAAGTTTCTCTATCAGCTCTCGCGCGAAGGCGAGGCGGTGGAAACCGGGCTCGCCGCGTATGCGGCCGCGCTCGAGCGCCAAGCGACGCTGCAAACCGTGGCGCTGGAGGACATCCAGACGCAACTCGCGGCGCTGGCGCGCCTCGCCATCGAAGAACCACTGGACGGCGCCCGGGTACACCAGAGCCTGCGCGAGCTGGTCCACGTGTTCGAAGGTCTCGCCGGCAACGCCGAGGACTTCATGGCGGGGCTCGCGCGCACGGTGGAGCTGCAATCCGCCGACGCGACGGCGGTGATGGCCTACAAGGACAAGCTGATCGAATACCTGCAGCGTTTCATCGGCGATCTGGTGGCGGCGTCCGGGCGCATTGCGGAGTCGTTGCTCGCGCTGGAGCCGGTGGATGCGCTGCTTGGCGCAGCGGCGGCGCGTGAAGCGCGTGATGCCGCACCGGGCGATGACGACGCCGTGGATGCGGCCGCGGCGCAAACGCTCGCCGCGTGGCGCGAGCGCTGGCTCGGACTGCGCGGCTGGTTCGTGGCCAGCGTCGCCGGTCCGTCGCAAGCGCAGTTGCTGCGCGCGCAGGCGCGCTCGGCCATTCCGCGTTTGCTCAGCGCCATCGCGCGCGTCAACGAGCGGCGTACCGGTCGCAGCGACCGCGCGGCGGATTACCGCGTGCTGGCGCGCTGGTTCGCGGCTGCCGATCCAGCGGACGCGCAGCGTCTGTGGCGCGCCGCTTTCGGCCTCGCGCCTGCCCGGCACCTGTCCTTGATGGTCGAGGCAGACGTGGCCGCGACGACACCGTGGGCCGACGCGCCGGACATCGCCATCGAACCGACGCTGCGTGAACGCGGCCGCCTGCCCAGCGTGGGCGGGCCGCCGCGCCTCACCGACCGCTCGGCGCAAAAGCGCTGGCTGGCCGGCAAACTCGCCGATGAAAGCGCGCAGGTCACCGCTGCGCGTGAGCGGCTCATCACCGAGGACATCACCCGCCTCGCCGAGCTCGGGCGGCTCGATCGGCACGCGTTTGGACTGTTCCTGAACCTGCTCGGCGAAGCGCTCGCGGCCGTGCAGAACCCGGACGAAGCCATCGAACGCCACACGCGCGACGGCAGCCTGGCCCTGACCTTCACGCCGATCCCGGGCGCGCCCATCGTCGTCGTCGAAACCGAGGATGGCGCGTTTGCCGGCCGCGATCACTGGATCCACATTCGCGCGGTGGATGCGGTGGACGTGGAAGAGTTTGCGTATGGCTGAAGTCGCCGTCGCCGACGCCCGCACGCGGGAAATCGAGGAACAGCGCCAGCGCGCGATCCGTGCCTTGCTGGCGCGGCCGCTGATGACCAGCCGCCACCCGGCTTTTGCGCTGGTGCGCGCGCATGCGGACTACCTGCGCACCTGGTTCGCGCGCGAGTGCGGCTGGGTGCTGCGCATCGAGCGCAGCCATGCGCGCCTCGCGAAGCGGCCGGACGACATCCGCGACGCGACGCGCGGCGCCGCAGGTTTCGACCGCGGCCGGTACATCCTCCTGTGCCTGGCGCTCGCGGTGCTGGAGCGCGAAGACATCCAGATCACGCTCGCGCGGCTCGGTGAGGCGCTGATGGCCGAAGCCCTGGAACCGGGGATCAAAGAACTGGGTTTCGAATTCGCGCTCGACCGCCAAAGCCAGCGCCGCGATCTCGTGGAAGTGTGCCGCCTGCTGCTCGAGCTTGGCGTGCTGGATCGCGTGGCCGGTGATGAAGCCGCCTACATCAATCAATCCGGCGATGCGCTCTACGACATCCGGCGCCCGGTGCTGGCCGCGCTTTTGGTGAGCGAACGCGGCCCGTCCGCGCTGACTGCGGCCGGGACCACCGAAGCGCGGCTGGCGGCGCTCATCGGCGAGACGGCGGCCGAAGGCGAAGAAGCGCGACGCACCGCCTTGCGTCATCGCCTGAGCCGCCGCCTGCTGGACGACCCGGTGGTATACGTCGACGAACTGGACGCCAACGAACGTGAATACTTCTCCGGCCAGCGCGGGCCCATGGGGCGGCGCCTCGCGGATGCCACGGGGCTGACCGCCGAGCATCGCCTCGAAGGCAGTGCGCTGGTCGATGCAACGGGCGATCTCACCGATGTCGCGCTGCCACAGCAAGGCACCGACGCGCACGCCACGCTGCTGCTCGCCGAGTTTCTCGCCGAGCGCCTGCGCGCCGGTCAGACCACGCCCATCCCGTTGGCGGAAGTCGAGGCGTTCCTGCGCGAGGCTGCGCGTCGACACCGCAAATACTGGCGCAAGGACACGCAAGCGGCAGGTGCGGAACGCGTGCTTGCGAATGCCGCCACCGATCGGCTTGCCGCGCTGCGCCTGGTCGAGCGCCGTGGCGACACGATCCTCGCGCAGCCGGCGGTGTGCCGCTTCAAGCTGGGCGACGCGAAGATCCAGCCTGCGCGGCAAGCGGATTGGCTGGATGCCACGCACGGCGATCGGTTGACCGGAACCGCGGACCGCGCATGAATGAGCGTCTGCCTCACGCCCGCACCACGCGTTGGCAGCCCCTGCGCGTCGGCCTCGTCGAACTCTATTACTACGACCGCGAGGAATTCTGGTTCGAGGGCGGCCATTTGCTGCTGCGCGGCAACAACGGCACCGGCAAGTCCAAGGTGTTGTCGCTCACGCTGCCGTTCCTGCTCGATGCCAGCCTGTCTCCGGCGCGCCTGGAACCGGACGCCGATCCCGGCAAACGCATGCAGTGGAACCTGCTGATGGGCGGCAAATACCAGCGCCGCACGGGTTACTCATGGATCGAATTCGGCCGCCTCGACGACGACGGTCAGCCCTGCTTTGCCACCCTCGGCGCCGGTCTGCGCGCCACCGCCGGGCGCCAAGGCGTCGATTCCTGGTTCTTCGTCACCGACCAGCGCATTGGCCAGGGCCTGCACCTGGTCGATGAAAACCAGATCGTCGCAACGCAGGAGCGGCTGAAGGAACTCATCGGCAGCCATTGCGTGCACGCCACCGCGCGTGAACATCGCAACGCGGTGGACGAGCGATTGTTCCGGCTCGGCCACGAGCGCTATCGCGCACTCATCGACACGCTCATTCAACTGCGCCAGCCGCAACTGTCCAAGCAGCCGAACGAGGCCAATCTCTCGCGCGCGTTGTCGCAGGCGTTTGCGCCGCTGGACCGCGCGGTGCTGGAAGACGTGGCCGAGGCCATGAACCAGCTCGACGAATACCGGAACGAGCTCGAGAACTACGCCAAGACGCGCGACGCCGTGGCGCGCTTCAACGACACCTACCGGCGCTACGCGCAGATTTTTGCGCGCCGGCGTGCGCGCGCCCTGCGGCAATCCCAAACCGCGGTCGACAACGCCAGCGCGGCCGCACGCGAGGCCCGTACCGAACACGCGAGCGCTGAAGGAGCGCTGGCAGCGGGCGAGCAGCAACGCGTCGAGTGCGAAACGCGCGAAGCAGAAGTCGGCGGACAAATCGAAGTCCTGCGCGACAGCCCGGAAATGCGCAGTGCACGCGAGCTCGAGCGCGTCCGGCAGGAAGCCGCAAGCGCAGAACGCACGGCCGCGAACTCCGAAACCGACGCCAGCAAGGCCACCGAACGACAGCGCAGCGAGCACGCGCGCCTGCAACGCCGCCAGGCGAACAGCGCAGGCTCGCGCGAGCGGCTGCAAAGCGAGTTCGATGCCAGTACCAGGCAGGCCGCGGAGGCCGGCGTTGCCGCAGCGCACGCGCAAAGTTGGGGGGCGGAAAGCGCGCCGGATGCGCTGGCACAGCGGCCAGAGCACGAGCGCCGCACGCCGTTCGAGGCCCAGCGCCGCATTGCGGCAACGCGGAACGACCAGATCGGCCAGATCCGCAAGCGCCTCGTCGAAATGGAACGCGCGCTGCAGGCGCAACACATGGCTCAACGTGAGCGCGACGCGCGCGCAGCCGACAGCGAAGCCGCTGAAGCCGATCTCGCAGCCGCCGGTCTGGCCCTTGAGCGCACGGCGCAAACGCACATCGCGAACTGGCAGGCCTTTGGCGCGCGCGTGACGGAAACCCTGGGCGAGCAGGTGGCGCGGACGTGGCCGGACGCTGAAGAACAGCTCGCCGACTTCATCAACAGCCTCGCTGGCACCTCTCCGCTCGAAGTGCATTGGAATGCCGTGGCCGACGCCGAGCGCGAGCGGATCGCCGCGGCCGACAGCGAGTTGCGCCAGCAGCAACGCGCGATCGAGGCCGAGCGTGCGCCGTTGCTGGAGGAACGGGCGCGGCTGCTGGAAGGGCGCGAAACGTCGCCACCCGCGCCGTTCGCCCGGACCGCCGATCGCACCGATCGAGCCGGTGCGCCGCTGTGGCAGTTGGTGGACTTCGCGCCGGATGCGGATCCAGCCACCCGTGCCGGCATCGAGGCGGCACTCCAGGCCAGCGGCCTGCTGGACGCCTGGGTGAGTCCGGAAGGCACGTTGCTCGCGCCGGACACGCAGGACACATGGCTGGTGCCGCGACCAGACGCTATGCATGCCGCCGCGGCACGCACGCTGGCAACGCTGCTGCTGCGTGCGGATGCGGCAGCCGAGGCCGCGCCAGTCGCTGCCGCGCGCGTCGAGACGTTGCTCGCCAGCATCGCGCTCGTGGACGACGGCGGCACGCCGCCCGGCACCGCCGAAGCATGGATCGCGACAGACGGCCGCTACCGCATCGGCCCGCTGCAGGGTGCGTGGCAAAAAGCTGACGCCGAGCACATCGGTTACGCCGCGCGCGCGGCGGCACGCCAACGCCGGCTGGAAGAAATTGCAGCGTTGCTGAAAACCCTGGGGACCCGCGAGCGTGAAATCGAAGCGGCGCAGGCAACGCTGAGCGAGCGCCGTGAGCGGCTCAAGCAACTGGCCGGCCAACGCCCCGGCACCGACGCGCTGCGCACCGCGCACGCCGAACATGCCGCTGCCGAACGCCGCGCCGCCACCGCGCGCGGACAACTCGCCGAAGCCGAAGCACGGCTGCAGACGGCGCGCTTCGCCACGGAGCGGGCCAGGGAATCGCTTGCACTGGATGCCGAAGATGCGGCGCTGCCGGCCGAAGCTGCTGCGCTGGAAACCATCGCGCGCGGCTTGACCGCGTACCAGCTCGCCATCCGTTCCACCGAAGCAGCACTGCGCGAACACGCACAGGCGCTGGTCGAGCAGGCCGAGCAGGAAGTGCGCGAAGCGTCCGCGCGTTCGGATCTGGAACAAGCCATGGAGCGCGCGCAGGAACAACGCCGGCGCGCGCAATCCATTCACGCCCGGCACGCAGAACTCACCCGCAGCGTGGGCGCAAGCGTCGAAGAAGTGCTGGCCCGGCTTGCCGCTCTGGGGCGCGAGCGCGACACGCTGCAAGCCGCACTGAAAGCGACGCGCGAAGCCCTGACCCGCGCCAACAAGCGGCTGGGTGCGGCCGAACAGGCCGTCACCGATACCGCGAAGCGACTGGAAGAAGAACAAACCCGGCGCGGCGCCGCGGCCGACGCGTTTCAGGCGTTTGCCGCCACCGGCCTGCTGCGTGCCGCCGCGCCAGCGCTGGCGGTGCCCGAGACCGGCGGCGGCGCATGGACGATCGAGGCGGGCCTGTCGACGGCGCGCGGTGCTGAAAGCGAACTCGGCGGGGTCGATGACGGCGACGAAGCCTGGCAACGCACCCAGGCGCGGCTTGCCGGCGAATACACCGAGCTCCAGCGCAGCCTGTCGGCACAGGGCTTCGAGTGTTTCGGCGAGCCGGGTGAGCACGGCTTCGTGGTGCGCATCACCTTCAACCAGCGCGCCGAAGCGCCGGATCGCCTGCAGACGGTCCTGGAAGACGAGATCAGCGAGCGGCGCAAACTCCTGACCGCCAAGGAAACCGAAATCATCGAAAACCATCTGCAGGCCGAAATTGCCGACCGGCTGCAACACCTGATCCGCGACGCAGACCAACGGGTCGCATCCATCAACGCCGAACTCGCGAAGCGCCCCACCTCCACCGGCGTGAAGTTCAAGCTGGTGTGGGAACCGCTTCCAGACGACGACGGCGCGCTTGCGCACCTCGAAAACGTGCGCAAGCTGCTGCTCAACAAAATCCACGACGCCTGGTCTCCGGCCGATCGCGCGGAAGTCGGCGCGTTCCTGCAAGGCCGCATCAACGCCGAGCGCGAACGCGACTCGAGCCCGGCGCGCATCGACCAACTCGCCAATGCACTGGACTACCGCGCCTGGCACCAGTTTCGGGTACGCCGCTGGCAGGATGGCCAATGGAAACCGCTGTCGGGGCCCGCCTCCAGCGGCGAGCGCGCGCTCGGCCTCACCGTCCCGCTGTTTGCCGCGGCCGCCAGCCACTACGAAAGCGCGGCTCCGTTCGCGCCGCGGCTGGTTCTGCTGGACGAAGCGTTTGCCGGCATCGACGACGGCGCCCGCGCGCACTGCATGGACCTGATCCGGGAATTCGACCTCGACTTCGTGATGACGAGCGAACGCGAATGGGGCTGCTACGCGGAACTCCCCGGCGTTTCGATCTGTCATCTCGTGCGCCGCGCCGACGTCGACGCCGTGTATGTCTCGCGCTGGCGCTGGAACGGGCGCAGCCGGGATCGCGTCGAACTGCACTCGGCCATCACCGCCGGCACCGGTGCTTGACGCCGAGCGCCTGCAGCGCCTGCTGGGTGGCGAGACGCTGGCGCGGCTGCGTAATCGACTGCGCAAACGGTTTGCCACGGGGCAGCCACCCGGCGACCGATTCAGCCTCGGCAACCTGACTCCGGCCGAAGCGGCGGCTCTGGCCGGCCTGCTGGGCCGGCCACCGCACGCGCGCGCATCGATGCAGCTCTCCCACGCGGAGCTGGATGCGGCGCTGGCCAATGCCGGTGTCGCCGACAACCTGCGTGCCGCGCTCGAAGCGCTGGACGGTCCAATCCTCGACACCGCTGCAGCGCGCGAGCGCAGGCGGCGCGCCTGGACCGCGATCTTCGGATCGGCAAAGGATCTGCGCCTTGCGCGCGTGTTGGCGGACGCCGACGGGCAGGGCCTGCTCAAGCGCTTGTCCGGCCGCGACATCCCGACCGCGCACGGGTTCGTCGAACACGCCGATGCCGTGCTGGCGCGCCTGCCCGCGAAAGGCATTTCGCTCGCACGGCTGGCCGCCGACACCCTCGGCGACGCGCACGCGCTGGACGCAGGCCGCGCCGTCGCGACGCTCGTACGCCGCGCGCTGTCCACGCAGGATACGACCGCACGCGTGCGCGAGTTGTGGGCCGCCCAAGGCGTGCTCGTCAACGAGTTGGCCAAGCCGGTTGCCGCGCTGAACCTTGACGTAACCGGCGTCGATGTCGCGGCGCGGCTCATCCAGACCGCCGCGGCGGCCGGCGAGCCCGTGCACCTGTCGCTCCGCACCCTCACGCGCTGCACGCCGGCGTGGCGCCCCGGGCAACGCGTATTCGTGTGTGAAAACCCGGCGGTACTGGCGGCTGCCGCTGACGCACTGGGCCCGCGCTGTCCGCCCATGATGAGCCTCGATGGACAGCTTTCCGCCGCGCCACGAACCCTGCTGGACCAACTGGCCGCGCGCGATGCCGAATTCCACTACCACGGCGACTTCGACTGGGGCGGCCTCAACATCGCCAACGTATTGTTCGCCCGCTACCGCGTCGTGCCCTGGCGTTTCGATACGGTCCACTACCAACCCACCGACGGCCCCGCGTTGAACGGCAAGCCGGTCGCCGCGAGATGGGACGCGGCCTTGGGTCCGAAGATGCAAAAAGCCGGTATCGCGATCCACGAGGAAAGCCTCCTGGATCTGTTGCTCGCCGACCTCAGACACGCGTCGAGCGGCACGGCATAGGCGCATGGGCGGTAGAAACTTTCGAGGCGAAGAAGCGAACGCGCGAGGACAGATTTTTTACGACACCAGTTTGCCGGCGAGGTGCGCGCTCATCACGCCGCGGATGAGTTCGTCACCGTGGTTTAACAGATTCAACCACGTGCCGACCGCCAACGCGATCAGCAGGGTGCGCTTCAGATGTACCGGCGTGAACACCACGCGTGCGAAGGTTTTCAGGGTCGCGATCATCGCAGGAGGATAGCGGCGCCTGACGTGGTTGGTATCAGCCTGACACTGTGGTCTCTACCACGACCCTGCTCGTCATCACACATGCATCTGACGTCCCAGTTGGCCTTTGTATGCGCAATGAAGATGATGCCGGCACGCCGATAGGCCAGAGGTTGGCTCCAGCGAAAGCAGGTAATATTTCTGAATCGTCAGGACAAACACACTGTGTGAAAATCCCGAAGGACACACACATAATCGCCATTGACGTCGCCACCTGGTCGGCAGACGAGGAGTACCCCTATTTTCCGGAAGGCTCTCGTGAAAAGCGCCTTTTGCGGTGCCCGGAGCCAGCTCCTGCCCCCACGTTGATCCCCCACCATCGTTACCAGTTCAAGCAATCGCGAGCAATCTACCCGGAGCAGTTCTGGGCGGAGATCGTGGCTTACCACGTCGGATCGTTAGCGGGTATACCGGTGCCGCCCGCTTACCCGGCGTGGGATTCGGGAACTGGCACGTGCGCTGCGTTGATCGAATGGTTTTATGGCTACCCAAACTGTCCGACAAATGGATTCCTGTCGGGCGGCCTGTTCATGAAGGCGATGATCAAGGACTACGATTTCGAGCGCGGCCGGCAACACAATTTCGAAACAATCGAACTTCTTTGCGAAGCCTTGGCAAAACCAGACCGCCCCATTCCAGTTCTACTTGGCAATGCTTGGGTGTGCAATTGGGCTATCATGCTCACCTTCGACGCCCTGATCGGCAACACCGACTGACACCATGAGAATTGGGGCTTCCTGCTCGAACGGACGTTGAACGTCCCACCGCCGAACATTCATTTAGCCCCAGCTTTCGACAATGGGACGAGTTTGGGTCACGAGTTTTCGTCGAGCCAATTCGGCAAATTCGATGATCCGGCGTTCCTGGGTCGCTATATCAGTCGCGGGTGTCACCACATGCGGTGGCGCCGCGACGACGCGCACCGAGCCGGCCACGCCGCACTGCTCTTGAAACTGGCCAACGCATACCCACAATGTTTGCCCGCCATGCAAAACGTCCTCGCATTCGACGCAGAGGCTCTCCATGCGTCCGTTCAGTCGCTGACTGAACTGATGCTGCCGGTCCGGTTGAGTGCGGAACGAGCACACTTTATGCTGCACCTGATACTGGCGAGACGCGATCACCTGCTGGACGCTCTGGCATCGCCATGAACTTCATCGAACACGTTCGTGAACCACACCGGCTCCTGCTCGTCTGGCAGGCGGCCGAAGGCGCGCGCGCTCGACACGCGGTTGCCGAACTGCTGCGTCCGGAGACGGGTCCGGTGCGACTCCAGTACCTCACCAGCACAAATGATTTTGAAGCGGCGCGGAACGAAGGCTTCTTCAATTTCCCGGCTTTTCGCAAGCCGACACAAATCTACGATCTCGGTGTGGTTGAGACGTTCGTGCGGCGGCTACCTCCGCGATCGCGCGGTGATTACCCTCAGTATCTGGAAAAGTTTCGCCTGCACCCGGAAACGCCGATCAGCGACTTTGCCTTGCTCGCGTACACGGGCGCCAAGCTGCCGAGCGACGGTTTCGGTATTCTGGACCCGCTGGACGATGTGCAGGCGTCTTGCGAGCTGCTGTTGGAAGTTGCCGGTTTCCGCCATGCCGCGCAGGTGAGTCGTGACGAGATCAAGATCGGGGATCCGGTAAGGTTCGTGCCCGAGCCGGACAACCCGCACAATCAAAAGGCGGTCGCGGTGTTTTTGGGCGCGGCCAAGATCGGCTACATACCTCGCCAACAAGCGCCGGCCGTTCAGCGTCTCGTTCAGGAGGGCGCGATCGAAGCTGATGTCGAACGCGTCAACGGCCAACCCGAGCGGCCGTTGATCTACCTGTTCACCCGTTTGCAGGCCGAGGCATCGATCAACACGCCGCGTCGTCACGCAAGATAGATCATGCGCTACCCGCAACGCACCGCGACGCGTTGTCGCATGCGATCAGCCTTCGCTTGACAGATCGATGTTGCGACCGGATTTGAGCAGCTCGTAGATCAGGCCCACCGATGGTTCCATGGCTTGCCGGTCCTGCCTGAGCACGTGCTCGGCCAGTGGAACTGGTTGGGCCGAATGGTCATGCGAGCGAAGCGCACCATTCATGCTTGCCAGCTTGCCACCGGCAATGAATTCATCGATCAGGACGCCCGATGTGCCAGCAGGCCGATGTTGGAAACGATAAAAGGGGGTCAGGTAATTCAACACCAGTTTGCCGGCGAGGTGCGCGCTCATTACGCCCCGGACGAGTTCGTCACCGTGGTTGAACAGGTTGAGCCACGTGCCGACCGCCAACGCGATCAGCAATGTACGCTCAGATGCACGGGCGTGAATACCACGTGTGCGAAAGTCTTCCGGGTCGCGATCATCGCGCGAGGATAGCGGCGCGCGCTGGCGCGAATCTCATGTCTTGAGTCAACAGAACTGCATTCTCGCGAGCGATCGGTCCGCGAATAGCTACGGCAAGCAGCGCTTGCAATAGGGACAAATAGCGGTCACACTGTCTGGCATCGTACCCAGAGCGCATGCCGATGGAAAACCCCCGCCATCTTCTGGCAAGCCTGCGCGGACGCTACAACCAGCGTGAATTGGCAGGGCACCTCGGCGTCAGCGTGCGCACGTTGCGACGTTGGGAAATCGGCGAAACGGATCCGCCACCGTACCTTGCCGACGCAATCCGGCAACGCCTGCTGCCGCTGGCACAAGACGTCACCCGCGACGGCGCGGCGTTCACCTTCATCGACCTGTTCGCCGGCATCGGCGGGATCCGCATCGGCTTCCAGAAACAAGGCGGTCGCTGCGTGTTCACGAGCGAGTGGAACCCGTGGGCGCAGAAAACCTATCTGGCAAACTTCCCCGAAGCGACCCATACCTTCGCGGGTGACATCACGCAGGTGGACGAGCGCGACCTTCCGGACCACGACGTGCTGCTGGCGGGATTTCCTTGCCAGCCCTTCAGCATCGCGGGCGTGTCAAAGAAGAACGCGCTGGGCCACAAGCACGGTTTTGCCGACGAAGCGCAAGGAACGCTGTTCTTCGATGTCGCACGCATCATCAAGGCGAAGCAGCCGAAGGCGTTCCTGCTGGAAAACGTCAAGAACCTGAAAAGCCACGACCAGGGCAATACCTTTCGCGTGATCGAACGGACGCTGGAAAAGGACCTCGGCTACAAGATCCACGTCAAGGTCATCGACGGCCAATGCTTCGTGCCGCAGCATCGCGAGCGCATCCTGATCGTCGGGTTCCGCGAGGAAACCGATTTCACGTGGGACGATCTGCAACTGCCGAAGCAAGGCCCACGGCTCGCCAGCATCCTGCATCCGCAGGATGGTAGTCAGCCTGCCGAACCTCCGTACACCGAAGGTCCGAGAGGCAAGGTCAATCCCAAGTACACGCTGACCGCGCACCTGTGGCAGTACCTGCAGGATTACGCCGCCAAGCACCGCGCGGCCGGCAACGGCTTCGGCTTCGGACTGGTCGATGGCGAAAGCGTGGCGCGCACGCTTTCGGCGCGGTACTACAAGGACGGTTCGGAGATTCTGGTTTCGCAGGGCAACCGCAAACGCCCGCGCAGATTGACGCCGCGCGAATGCGCGCGGCTGATGGGGTTCCCCGACACATTCAAGATTCCGGTCAGCGATACGCAGGCGTACCAACTGTTCGCGCACGCGGCAGTTGTGCCGATGATCGAAGCTGTTGCAAAGTGCGTTATTCCGAAGCTACGCGCTAGCAGGGAGACGCCTGTGGCTGATGCAATACAGGTTTCGAGTAAAGCCTTTCCGAGCTCTGGCCGCTGGACGCCAGAACAGACCAAGCTCGCCTTTGAGCTCTACTGCCAAACCGCTTTCGGCAAGCTGGATGCACGCAACAAAAGCATCATCGCGCTCGGAAAGCTGCTTCGCCGCACACCCGACGCAGTGGCGATGAAATGTCTGAACATCGCCAGCATCGACCCGGTGGTGAAAGCCAGCGGCAGAGCCGGGCTCGGAAATGCGTCCGGGCTGGACCGGGAAGTGTGGGACGAATTTCATGCCGATTGGGAACGACTGACGCTTGAATGCGATCAGTTGCGCCAGCTCTTGCGCCACGAAGATCGCGCGAAGATCGTGGCCCCAGACGAAACAACTGATGACTTTGTGCTGGATGACTACACGGGCGAGACGCGCCAAGCAATCGTGCAGCAACGCATCAAGCAACGATTTTTCCGACGCGCCGTGCTCACGAGTTACCGCGGGCGATGCTGCATTTCAGGCGTCAGCGACACTCGTTTGCTCGTCGCCAGTCACATCATCCCGTGGCGTGAGGACAAGGCAAATCGTCTCAATCCTAGCAACGGCTTGTGTCTATCGGCGATTCACGATAGAGCGTTCGACGGCTATCTGTTTTCGCTCACCGACGATGCTCGCATTGTTCTATCGAAGCCGCTGAAGGACAGCAAAGATGATTTTATTCGACGGGTCTTTTGGCCGACAGAAGGTAAGCGAATCGAAGCTCCGGAGCGCTTTGCCCCTGCAGGGGAATTCATCGCGATGCACCGTGAGCGAATGTTCACACTGTATGCATGAGGAAAAGTTTGGGGCGCGATGACTCCGCGTATCGTCAGGCCCGAAGTGCGGGAAGAAGGACACAAATGACCAAAGAGTTTGTTACCTACAATGGCGCGCGCGTGATCAAAGGTTGGCCGGAAAGGATACAAGCCGCGCAATCACAACCCACGATCCGCATTCGCGGCGCCAAGTACCGCCGCATTCGGTATGGCGACGGACTTGGTGAGTGTGACGAACCTTGCGAGGACTGCCGTGTCATCAAGGGGCAGGTTCACGTGCTAGGTTGCGATGCCGAGCGGTGCCCCGTCTGCGGCGGACAACTCATTTCATGTGGGTGCGTCGGCTGAGGGCACTGCGCCACAAAACGTGTTTCGCAGAGCGAAAGCGGCGAGGGGAAAGCCAGCACGCAAGATCGTGGAACGGAACGACTTCGTGCGAGACCCGTACGTGGTAGCGGCCGCGATACTGCGCTCCGGCGGCAAATGCGAAATGCCTGGCTGTGCACGGGGTCTATTCTTGAAAGATGACGACACTCCGTACTTGGAAGTGCATCACGTGAAACCCTTGTCAGAGGATGGCGATGACACGCTCGCGAATGTTGCGGCGCTGTGCCCTCACTGCCATCGTTCCCTTCATTTCGGAAAAGGCCGCAAGGGGAATCGGGCGACGCTGGCGTCACACATCGCAAAGCTCATCGTTTGAGCGACGGGGAAGGCTTTTCACAGCGGTCGCGATGACTCGCACCACGCTGCTTGCAGGCTCGAACGCAACGCGGGTAGGTACCCTCACCCGCCGCCGCGCGGCACCCTCTCCCGCGGGGAGAGGGAAAGCAAAAAGCCCCGCGATTGCTCGCGGGGCTTTGGTTTGCAACTTTCAACGCAACGCGAGTTCGTTCCATCACCCGCCGCTGCGCGGCACCGTCTCCCGCAGGGAGAGGGGTTTCTTTCGTGCAAAGGGACGGCTTAGAAGTCCATGCCGCCCATGCCGCCCATGCCACCGCCCATGCCGCCGCCACCGCCGTGGTTGTGGTCTTCCTTCTTGGGCGCTTCGCCGATCATGGCTTCGGTGGTGATCATGAGGCCGGCGATCGAGG
>JBOHYT010000222.1:0-3139 GCA_050738055.1 Rhodanobacteraceae bacterium | reverse complement strand
GTATAGCTTTTTTCTCATGCGGCGATCGGAACGTGGGTGTAACCCATCGCTTGCGCCTTCTTGTGCAGATGATGCACGACCCGCTGACGGTAGTTTGGTAGGGCGGAATCGGCGCAGCCGCTTCCGCCAAGGGCGAATCCGGCGGAAACCGCTTCGCGGGTTCCGCCCTGCCGCTCTGCATGGTAGCCACCGGTACGTTTCTTTCGGACGTCTACCGGCGCGCCGGTTGGTTGGCTCACAAGAAACATGTAAATCCTCGTTGCAAATCAGAAAGCCATACCACGGATCGACACGGATGCACACGGATCGAAAGCCTTTATCCGCGTGCACCCGTGCAAATCCGTGGTAAAAAGCTCTTGAGAAACAAATTCCGCAAGTTCTTGTTTCTTCGCGAACGCCTGCCCCGGCACGGGGTTGAGAAGCTGCTTGGCTTTGCCCCTCCCCCTCGTTGGTACCCGCCATGCGCCGACTCGTGACCCTCGCCCTTCTCGCCGCGCTGTTCGCTGCCGGCATGGCGTTTGCGGCTGCATCGGCGGCTGCGCAACTCGCGCCGGCGGCTGCCACCAGCAGCCCGGCTTCCGCCAGCACGACCGGGCCCGCTCCGAAAGTCTCGCCCGCGGATCAGAAGCGCATCGCCGCGATCCAGCAATACCAGCACGACCTCGTCACGGTGGTTGCGCTGCGGGCCGAGCCGGATTACCTGCTCGGCGCCGCAATCCTCGCCAAGCCGTTCGACTTCAAGACGCCGGGGCTCGATTTCGACGCGTTGAGCGCGCGCGCCGCCGCCGCGCCCGGCGCCGGCCCGGCGCCCCACTGGGCGCGCCTTGCGGCGTGCAAGACCCAGGCGGACTGCCCGAACGCCAAGGCCTTCGCGTACCTCAAGAAGCACGCGGCCGGGAATGCGGCGGTGTGGCTGATCGCCCTCGACGTGGCCGCCGAGAACCACGACGCCAAGGCCGAGCAGGCGGCGCTGCGAAAGGCCGCCGACGCACAGATCTACGACGACTACTACGGCAAGGCGCTGGCCGGTGTGGCCAAGGCGGTGGCGGTGTTGCCGCCGCGCGCCGACACCACTACCGGCGCGCACGACGGGCAACCGGACAATCCGGAGGGTGTGCGCGTGCTGGTCGCGGTCAACGCCGCCCAAGCCTTGCCGCGTCCCGAGCTCGCGCCCGTCGTGGCGTTGTGCGACAAGGATGCGGTCGCCCACGACCAGCGCGCACGCAAGGAATGCCTGAAGCTCGCGCATACCCTGCAATGGGGCTCGAGCCCGATCGCACGCGCCGCCGGCCTGCACATCCGGGGACAACTGGACCCCGCCGACCAGGCCTCCACCGAGCAGGCCAGCCGGGATCTCGCCTGGCAGGTGCAGCAATATTCGGCGCTGTTGCAACGTTCGCTCACCGACCCCACGCAGGCGTCGCGCTGGCTGGCCACAGCGCGCAACGGGGGCACCGAACTCAGCCTGATCCTGGCGACGCTCCGTGCCAACGGGGTTTCGTTGACCGCGCCCGCGGACGCGTCTGCACCCGCCTCGGCCGGCAGCGCCGACCAATGAACGGGTTTTGCAATGCGTGAACTGTTGCTGCTGCGCCACGCCGAGGCCATGTCGGTCGGCCCGGATGGACGCGATGCCGAGCGGCCGTTGAGCCTGCGCGGCGAAACCCAGGCACGCGCGGTGGGCGTGTGGCTGGCCCAACAGATCCCGCCCGATGCCGTGTTGTGCTCCCCGGCGCGGCGCGCGCAGATGACCTTCGATGCGGCAGTGCGTTCGCTGCAGACGCCCACGCCGCAATTCCTGCCGGGCATCTATCAGGCCACGCCCGGCGACTTGCTGACACTCGTCGAGAACCATGCTCCGGAGGCGCGCCGGGTGCTGGTGATCGGCCACAACCCGGGACTCGAGCAATTGCTGGCGCTGCTCATCGAGGGCCGCTCGGCCGGCGGGCGCGGGCTGTCGCCCGCGACGCTGGCCTGGATCGAATTCGCCGAGGATGCACTGGAGCCCGGGCGCGGACGGTTGCGCGCGCTGTGGTCGCCGTGAAAGGCGCGTTCGCGCTGCTGCTGCTGTTGCCGCTCGCGGTGGCGGTGGCGCAGGCACCGGAAACCTGGCCGATCGATCCCGCGCGCTCACAGGTGCAATTCAGCGTGCGCAAGTTCTGGATCACGCGCGCGCGCGGCACCCTTCCGCAACTCCAGGGCACGCTCCGGCGAATCGATACCGGGCAAGGCGACGGCTTCGTGGAAGTCGACGCGACCGTGGACGTGGTGAAGCTGCAGATGGACGACGCCGACGATCGCGAACACGCACTCGGAGCCGACTTCTTCGATGCGGCCCGCTACCCGTGGATCCGCTTCGCCTCCGGCCCCATCCCGTCCGGCGAACTCGTGGCCGGTGGAACCGTGACCGGCGAGCTGACCTTGCACGGCGAACGTCATCCGGTGACGCTCCGCTTGCAGCCCTCGGCGTGCCCGGGCCGGCCGCTCGGCTGCGTGATCCGCGTGCGGGGCTCGATCTCGCGCTCGCGTTTCGGGATGCGATCGCTGCGCGGCGTGTTGTCCGACAAGGTCGAGCTGGACTTGTCGATAAGCGTGACGTTGCCCAAACCCGGACCATGATGCGCCACGTATCATCCCGGCGATGAACCGTCGCCTGCGAACCTGGCTCGCCGTATGCCTGTGCGCCTTCACCCTGGTGCTGGCCGGCTGCGCGCCGCTTTCGCCGCGCAAGATCGAGCGTGCCGACCGGATCGTGGCGATGTCGGCTGACCACCGGCTCGACTGCACGAAGCCGGATCACTGCGCCGAGCCGTCGCCTTTCATCGGCCACGCGAACGCCGCGATCGCGGCCTCGACCCCCGGGCATCCGCACAACGTCGTCACCCTGTTGAACATTGGCCAGAACGCGCTGGCGGCCCGCATCAACCTGATCCGCGCGGCACAAAAGTCCATCGACATCCAGACCTACATCTGGGCCGACGACGATGCCGGGATGCTGGTGCTGGACGAACTGGTCAAGGCCGCGCGCCGTGGCGTGGTGGTGCGCATCCTCGCCGACCAGTTGGGTTCGCTGAACTATCCGGAGCTGCTCTCGAGGATGGCGCGCGCCAGCAGCAACCTGAACCTCGAAATCTACAAC
>JBOHYT010000221.1:0-5291 GCA_050738055.1 Rhodanobacteraceae bacterium | reverse complement strand
CGGGGTACACGGCCATCCGTTCGCTCGACGGCTCGACCGGCATGCGCTACACCGCGATCGAAAACCGCGAGAAGAACGCCTACACCGAGAACTACGCCTACCGCTCCAACGTCGCCATCCAGGTACGTTGCATCCGTCCCGTCGATGCCCCGGCCGATTGGCGCGCCACGTTCGACGCGGGCTGCAAATCGATTGTGACTGCGGTTGAAAAAGCTCCATGATGGTGGCAGCCGGAGAGTTTCGCGCCGACATCGAATGGGCACACGCGCAGGACGCGGCCGATCCGCTGCGCGCTTTCCGCGACGAGTTCCTGATCCCGCCGCACCGCGATGGCGAGCAGATCTACCTCGTCGGCAATTCGCTGGGCCTGCAGCCGCGCGGCGTCCGACAGGCGCTGCTGGACGAGTTGGACGACTGGGCGCGTCTTGGCGTGGAAGGCCACCTGCACGCGCGGCACCCATGGCTGCCGTATCACCGCGAGGTGCGCGACGCGCTTGCCGAAGTCGTCGGTGCGGAGCCCGTGGAAGTGGTGGCGATGAATTCGCTGACTGCAAACCTGCACCTGCTGATGGTGAGTTTCTATCGCCCGACCCCTGATCGCCACGCGATCCTGATCGAGCGCCACGCGTTCCCCTCCGACCGCGACCTCGCTGCATCGCAGCTTCGTTTCCACGGCTACGATCCCGACGAGTCACTGATCGAACTCGACGGCGACGAACCGGGCGGCACGATCTCGATGGCGGCAATCGGACGTGCCCTGGCCGAGCACGGCAAACGCATCGCACTCGTGTTGCTGCCGGGCGTGCAATACCTGACCGGGCAAGCCTTCGACGTCGCGGCCATCACGCGGCTCGCACACGCGCGGGGCTGCATGGCCGGTTTCGATTGCGCGCACGCCGCGGGCAACATCGGCCTCGCTTTGCACGACAGCGGTTGCGATTTCGCCGCGTGGTGCTCGTATAAATACTTGAACGCAGGCCCCGGCGCGGTCGCCGGCGCATTCGTGCACGCGCGCCACGCGCACGCGACATTGCCGCGCTTCGAAGGCTGGTGGGGCCGCGACGAGCAAACGCGTTTCCAGATGCGTCCGGAATTCGAGCCTGCTCCGGGCGCCGAAGGTTGGCAGCTTTCCAACCCACCGATCCTCGCGCTGGCGCCGCTGCGCGTATCGCTCGACATCTTCCGGCGCGCCGGGATGCGCGCCTTGCGCGACAAATCGCAGCGCCTCACGGCTTACTTGGCGTGGCTGATCGAATCACGGCTCGGCGACGTGCTGGAAATCCTCACGCCGTACGCGCCCGAACGCCGTGGCGCGCAACTGTCGGTACGCGTGCGCGCCGGGCGCGATGCCGGCCGGTCGCTGTTCGATCACCTGACCGCGCAAGGCGTGCTCGGCGACTGGCGCGAGCCCGACGTGATGCGGATCGCGCCCGCGCCGCTCTACAACACCTTCGCCGACTGCCTGCGCTATGCCGACGCGGTGCATGCATGGCGTATGAACGCCTGAAGGCCCGGCTTCGGACCGCGCGCGTCACGTTATCATGCGGACATGAAAACGATCACGCTCACCGACCAGGCCTACGAACGCATCGCCGCGCTCAAGACCTCGCCGAAGGATTCCTTCAGCAAGGTCATCTTGCGCGCCGTGCCCAAGCGCGGCACCGCGGCGCAAATGCTGAAGGGCATCCGCAAATTGCCGCCTTTGACCCCGAAGCAGGCGAGGCTCATGGAAGCCGCCGCAGCAGCCCAGCGCCGATTGAACACAATTGGTTGATTACGCAGCCGGCTGAGTGGACGTCGCATGGGGAAATACGACCATCTCGAACGCGACGCGCTGGTCCGGTTGCGGGAACGGCTGCGGTGGACGTGATGACGACAGGCAAGCATCCGGCATCCCGCGCCAGCATCATCGGCGCCGGCCTGGTCGGTTCGCTGCTGTCGACGCTGCTGGCGCAGCGCGGCTTCGAGGTGGAGGTGTTCGAACGCCGGCCCGATCCGCGCGTAGACGGTTTCCTCGGCGGCCGTTCGATCAACCTCGCCTTGGCCGAGCGAGGACTGAACGCGTTGCGACAGGCGGGTGTCGCCGATGCGGTGCTGGACGAAGCAGTGATGATGCGCGGGCGGTTGGTGCACGCACTGGATGGCTCGACGAACCTGCAGCGATACGGGCTGGACGATTCCGAAGTGATCCGCTCGGTGTCGCGCGGTGGCCTGAACATCCTGCTGCTGAACGCGGCCGAACGCGCGGGCGCGACGCTGCATTTCGGCGCGGGGCTCGTGGATGCGGATTTCCGCGCCGGCACGATCACGCTGGCCGGGACGGACGGCGCGGCGCGGAAACATGCCGCCGGACTGCTGTTCGGCTGCGACGGCGCCGGTTCCGCGCTGCGCGCCGCAATGCGAAAGCACACCGATCTCGGCGAGCGCATCGAGCCGCTGGGGCACGGGTACAAGGAACTCGAAATTCCCTCGCCGGGTGGCGCAAGTTTCGCGATCGAATCCAATGCCCTGCACATCTGGCCGCGCGGCAGCTACATGTGCATCGCGCTGCCGAACAGCGAAGGCAACTTCACCGTCACGCTGTTCCTTCCGAACGAGGGCCCTTTCCCGAGTTTCGCGACATTGCCGGATGTCGGCACGGCGCGCGCGTTCTTCGAGCAACAATTCCCGGACGCGCTGGCGCGGATGCCAACATTCGATGAAGACTGGAACGCGCACCCGGTCGGGCAACTGGCAACCTTGTATCTCGATCGCTGGCATCTGGATGGTCGCGCCTTGCTGCTGGGCGATGCCGCACACGCGGTGGTGCCGTTCCACGGCCAGGGCATGAACGCGGGCTTCGAAGATGCGGTCGAACTCGCCACGCTGCTGGAGACCCAGCCGCACGACCCCGCAGCGGTGTTCGCGGAATTCGAGGCCCGCCGCAAGCCGAATGCGGACGCGATCGCGGCGATGTCGCTGGCCAACTACATCGAAATGCGCGACGGTGTCGCCGACCCGCACTATCTGCTGAAGCGCGAACTGTCGGCGGCATTGACCGAGCGCGCCCCGGACCGGTTCATGTCGCGTTACCGTCTGGTCAGCTTCACGACACTACCCTACGCGGCTTGCGTTGCGCGCGATCGTCAGCAGACCGCATTGATGGAATCGATTCTCGCCGGACACGACAGCCTCGAGGGCATCGATCTCGACGCGGCTGCGGCACGCGCACGCCAGACGCTTCCGCTCCTTCCAGCCGGCTCCTGACTGCATGCCGCGGCCCGAATCGATCCGGCGTGCCTGGCTGGAGACCGAATACCGTGTGCGATCGCCCGGGGGCGGCCACGCCTGCATCCGGTGCGGCTCGCGGCTGCCTGCCCCGTTGTTGGCGCTGCTTCGGCACGCCGACGAGTCGTGGGGGTACGTCACGGCCTGGAATCCGGCCGGCGTGCGGCTGCCAGCGGCCGTCAACCGGGAGCGGCAGCGCCGCCTGCGCGACGAACTGAATTCCGTGGGCCACCGCTACCGTGTCGGCGTCGGGGTGGGCGCCGACGGCTGGCGCGAGACCAGCCTGTTCGTGCCCGGCATCGCGTTCGCCGAGCTCGATGATCTGGCGCGCAGGTTCGGACAGCTGGGCGTGGTGCGCGGAACCGGCTCCGGCCTCGCAGAGCTGCACGAACTCGTTTGACCAGCGCTCGTCGCCAAATCCTCCGATTCCAGGAATCGGCTTCCATGGCGTGATTTTTCACGACAGCCGCTCCGCGGGCGGCATCCATGGGCGTGGACAGTCCCCCGCGGCGCTGGGACAATACGCGGTCGCGATCATGACGCCCTCCTCCGCCCCCGCCGCGTCGCTTTTGTCGGCGCACCAGCTTGCGTTTGCACGCAACGACGAGCCCGTGTTCGGACCGCTGGATTTCAGCGTGGGCCGCGGCGAAACGTTGCTGGTCGAAGGCGACAACGGTTCCGGCAAGACCACCTTGCTGCGGGTGCTCGCGGGCATGCTGCCTGCCGGGGAAGGGGAAATCCGGTTCGATGGCGCACCGGCCTCGCGCGAAAGCCGCAATGGACGCGTGCTGTTGCTGGGCCATCGCTCCGGCATGCACGAATCGCTCAGCGCACGTGAAAACCTGGAGTTTCTCGCCGGCTTGTACGGCGTCCGCGCAGGCATGACCGTGGACGCTGCCATGGAGCGCGTCGGGATCGATGCATGGATCGACGAACCGCTGCGCAGCCTCTCCGCGGGCCAGAAAAAACGCGTGGGTCTCGCCCGGCTGTTGTTGCTGCCGGGTGACCTGTGGCTGCTCGACGAACCCTACGCCAACCTCGACCGCAACGGCATCGCTCTGGTCAACGCATTGATTGCGGAGCATTGCGCACGCGACGGCGGCGCACTCGTGACCAGCCATGGCGCGGTGCGGTTCGCCGATGGAAACGCGCGGCACATTCGCCTCGATGCCTGAGGAAAGCAAAACGGTCCGCAAATGAACGCAAAAAACGCAAATGAAAATCTGAAGAATACTTTATTCGCGTTCTTTGCGTTCATTCGCGGATAGAACGCTCTTGATCCGATGGCCGACACCCTCTCCAGCGTACTCGAACGATTGCACGACGAGCCCGTGACGGTCACGCGCACGCCCGGCGCCTGGCGCGCCTGCCGGGCGCTGCTGCGCCGGGATTTCGTGCTGGCGTGGCGGCGCCGCGGCGAATTGTTCCTGCCGCTGCTGTACGCGGTGATCGTCACCGCGCTGTTCCCGTTCGCGCTCGGTCCGGACCCGCAATTGCTGGGACGCATCGCGGGCGGCGTGCTGTTGGTGATCGTGGTACTCGCGATGCTGCCGGCGCTGGAATCGATGTTCCGCTCGGACCTCGAGGATGGCACGCTGGAGCAATGGCTGCTGGCGCCGCAACCGCTTGCTTTGCTGGTCTTGACCCGCGTCATCGCGCACTGGCTGACCACCGTCCTACCCTTGCTCATCGTGATGCCGCTGCTGGGAGCCCTGCTCGATCTGCCCGCCAACGTGCTGCCGGTCCTGATACTGGCGCTGGCGCTGGCGACGCCGTTGTTGGCGCTGCTCGGCGCGGTGCTTTCGGCACTGGCGGCGGGGGCGCGCCGCTCTGGTATCCTGCTCGCCTTGATGTTGCTGCCACTGGCGGTCCCGGTGGTGATTTTTGCCGCCGGCGCGATCGCCGCGGCCCAGTCCGGCATGCCGTACCTCGCCCCCTTGTCGTGGCTGGCCGCGGCACTGGTGTTGGCGATCGTGCTGGCGCCGCTCGCCGGCGCGGCGGCCTTGAGGATCGCGGTTGAAGGG
>JBOHYT010000220.1:0-4986 GCA_050738055.1 Rhodanobacteraceae bacterium | reverse complement strand
GCAATCGGTTCGAAGATCAGCCGTGCCATCAGGCGGATGGCATCGCGCGGCGTCCAGTGCTCGCCCGCTTCCTCGTTGTTCTCTTCGTTGAAGCGGCGCACCAGCTCTTCGAACATCGTGCCCATCGCATGATTGTCGAGGGCGGCGTGCTTGATGGAGCCGTCACCGTTCCTGACGGGCTCCGGACTGAGGTTGATCTCCGGCGACAGGAATTTCTCGATCAGGGTGCCGAGGGCGTCGGCTTTCGAGAGGCGCGGAATCTGATGGCGAAATTCGAAGTTCTCCAGAATCACCTGCACGTTGGGCGAGAAGCCGTCCAGATAGGCTTCGAAGTCGGCCTTCAGTTGCTGCTGGTTGCCGCGTGCGCGCAGGTCGCGCAGGGTGAATTTCGAGGTGTTGTAGAACGCCTGCCCGGCAGCATTGCGCAAGGGAAGGTCCTGGTTGCTGATGCGGGCCTTGTCCAAATCGGCCTTCATCTTCAGGACCGCCTGCTTGGTCGGTTCCAGCACTGCATCCAGTCGGCGTAGGACCGTCATCGGCAGGATCACGTCACGGTACTTGCCGCGCACGTACAGATCGCGCAGCACGTCATCCGCGATACCCCAGATAAAATTGGCGATCCAATTGAGGTTGGGCGCTTCGGTCATGGTCTCCCCTGACAGATGCAGCTTCGCTGTCTGAGCGCACCGCAGCATAGCAACGCCCACAAAAACGAACCAAAAAATTGATCGCGCTGAAGAACGCGGAACCGGGCGGCGCCCCCCTTCCCGACTTCATCGACGATGAACCCGGTGCAGGTATACGTGGAATCCCGCGGACTACCTTGGACTTCGGTAGACACGAAACCAAGTCGTAGTACAGATTACACGGTGGCTTGGCGGCCTTTTGCGAACGAACCACCGCGGACTTCGAAAAATGGGCCCACCAGGACTCGAACCTGGAACCAAGGGATTCGCGTGATCCGGGGATTTCTACCCGGCGCGGACTATCTCTTCACCCGCAGCTTGCGCTGGGAGGGTGCGGGACGCTCTTGCCTGTCATCAAGGGCACTCAAGCCCTCAGGTAGTCTCTGCACCTTCCGACGGTGTACCGCCGGCTTGGCTCAGGGTTGCCACCGGCCGAGCCGCTGAGGTTTCCCTGAATTCGTCCCGATCCCGTCCGCGGCTTTCGCCGCGGCGGCACCTTTCGATGAGTCCCCTGCTCTAACCAATTGAGCTATAGGCCCGTGATGCATTGCAACACGCGGAAAAGTCGACGCCGCGGCATTGTAGCGCGCACCTACCGCAAGCCCTTTCCCGCCAGCGCTGATCTTCAACAGACTTGAACCCGGACCAGCCCCCAACATGTCGTCATTCCGGGGCCGTCTGCGGCTTTATCGCAGACGGAACCCGACTGCGGAGGCAGGATGCCGCAGCGAACATCGGCGGAGCCGATGGCCCGGAAGGCGAGCCGCAGGATGCGGCGAGTTTACCCAGTGACTTTGATCGCGCCTGAAGAACGCAAAAAGCTGAAGACGCTGGATAGACTCGCACCATCCGTGGCGCTCGCCCTACGGGCCGCCCCCGGATCAGGTCCGGGGCAGGCTTCGGCGTTCGCGTTTGCAGTCCTGCAAACGCAGTCGGGTTCCGGCCGCCAAGAGCGCGGCCGGCCCCGGAATGACGATGTGGTTTGTTGAACTTCGACGCGAATCAGGACCTTTTTTCAATGCGGGCGCGAGCTGTCATTTCGAGACACAGGCGGCCGCAGACGGTTATGCTGGCCGATGGCAGTAGCGCCCGAAGGCCTTGTTGCTCGGGCACTGAGCGCGTCACGCATTGGGTGTGGCGCACGGCACGATTGGCCCGCGGGTGACGGAAGCGATGACAGCAAAGAAACGAGCGGTAGCCAAGAAAAAAACGCCGCGGGCGTCGATCGGGCAAGGCTGGCGCACGACGGATGCGGAGGAAATCGAGCGCCGTCGGCAGCGGGCGGAGTCGGAAGACCTGCAGGTTGGTACCGATACCACCGGCGACGCATTCTTCGGGGCCTGGCGCGTGGGCTCGCGCGGAGGGCGCAGCTACCGCGTGGAGTTTCGCTCCCTCGAACAGCCGATCAACTCGTGCGAGTGTCCGGATTACGAGGTCAACGGGCTTGGCACGTGCAAACACATCGAGGCGGTGCGCCTGCATCTGCGGCGCAAACGGGCCCCGCGGCGGCGCACCGTAACCGAGGTTTTTCTCGACCGCAGCGACCAATATGGGGCGGGGCCGACGGTGCGGGTGCGGTGGGCAGATCCGTTGCCCGCCAACGCTCCCGTACGCCGGGTGATCGGGCCATTTTTCGGTGCCGGCGATGTGCTGACGGGAGAACCGGCGGACGCCATTCCAACGCTCATCCGCGCGCTGCAGGAAGCTCGCCTCGGCCCTGAACGCGTGCGTGTCTCCGAGCAGCTCGCGCCGTGGGTCGAGCGGCTGCAGCGCCGGCGTCGCCGCGAGGCGGAGCGGGTTCATTTCCTCAGCGACGTCGCCGCGGGCAAGCGTGAACTCGCCGTGCTGCATAGCCCGCTCTACCGGTACCAACAAGAGGGCATGCTGCACCTGGCATTCAACGGCCGCGCGATCCTCGCCGATGACATGGGGCTCGGCAAGACCGTGCAGGCGGTGGCGGCATGCGAGCTGCTGCGCCGGCTCCATGGGGTGCAACGCGTGCTCGTGGTCAGCCCGGTTTCCTTGAAAACCGAGTGGCAGGAGCAGATCGCGCGTTTCACCGATCTGCCGGCGCAGTTGATCGCGGGGCCACGCGCGGAGCGTTTGCACCAGTACCGCCAGCCGGCGTTCTTCAATCTGGCCAACTACGAACAGATCCTGCATGACGGCGACGACATCCAGCGCCTGTTGGCGCCGGATATCGTCATTCTGGATGAAGCCCAGCGCATCAAGAACTGGCAGGCCAAGACCGCCGCCGCGGTCAAGCGCCTGTCGAGCCCCTACGCCTTCGTACTGACGGGCACGCCGCTGGAAAACCGCATCGACGAGGTCTACTCCATCGCGCAGGTCGTCGATCCCTGCCTGTTCGGGCCGCTATTCCGCTTCAACCGCGATTTTCATGCGCTCGACGACAAGGGCCGACCGGTCGGCTACAAGAACCTCGACGAGCTGCACCGGCGCCTGCGCGCGGTGTTGCTGCGCCGGCGCAAGGCGGACGTGGAAGGCGATCTGCCCGAACGCACCGTCAACACCTACTTCGTCGCCATGGCCGACGAGCAACGTGCGCGCTACGAGGAATTCAGCGCCCGCGTCGCGCGCCTCGTGCAGACGGCGCGCCGCCGGCCACTCTCGCCCGACGAGTTCCAGCGCCTCCAGCAGCACCTCGCCTGCATGCGCATGCTGTGTGACACGCCCTATATCCTGGATCAGGATTGCCGCGTGTCACCCAAGCTCGAGGAACTGGCGCGGATTTTCGACGACCAATTCGCCGACCCCGACAACAAGATCATCGTCTTCTCCGAGTGGACGCGCATGCTCGAACTGGTCCGCGAGCGCGTCGAGGCGACCGGCATCGGCTACGCGCTGCACACGGGCAAGGTGCATCAGCGCCGGCGCCGCGACGAGCTCAACCGTTTCAAGCAGGATCCGGCCTGTCGCCTCCTGCTCTCCAGCGATTCCGGCGCCACGGGCCTCAACCTGCAGGCTGCGAACGTCGTGATCAACCTCGACCTGCCCTGGAATCCGGCACGGCTCGAGCAGCGCATCGCGCGGGCCTGGCGCAAGCACCAGCGGCGCACCGTGAGCGTGATCAACCTGGTTTGCGAGGACAGCATCGAGCATCGCATCCTGCACCTGCTGGAGCAGAAGCGCACGCTCGCGGAAGGGGTGCTGGAGGGCACCGGTGAAACCGAAATGGCGCTCCCTTCCGGGCGCAAGATGCTCATCGAAAGGCTGGAGTCGATCATGGGCGCAGCGTTGGCGGATCAGACGCCGGCAGCCGAGGCCATGCCGACGGCGGCCGTCACACTGGAGGACCTGCCGTGCGAGCTGCAAGCGCGCCATCCCGAAAGCCTGGAGACGATGGCGGTCTACGATTCGCCCGCCGGGCGCCAGACGATTCTGGCGGTCATGAACGTTGTCACGAGCGGCGACGCACAAGCGCCGCACGACGCGCTTGCCGCCGCCGCGGCCCGCACCGAGGCGCGACCGGATGTCGAGATCGTGGATCGCGCCACCATGGCGGCGATCCAGCGCCTGGTCGAGGCGGGAGTTCTCTCGATGAACGCGCCTCGACAGATCCTCCACGGCGACCTTGCACGCCCGGCGCAGCCGGCAGGCGACCCGCGCCACCGGCAACTCGAAGCGGCTCGCCGCCGACTCGGCGGCGCCGAGCGGAAGCTCGACATGGCTCGAATCCTTGCCCAAGGCGGTTTCGAGGACGAAGCCGCCGGTCCTTTGCGCGAGGCGCTGGAAGAGGCGCTCGCCGCGCTTGGGGATAGCGTCCAGACAAGCTTGCCCGCGCCAATGCCCCTCGCCCGGATCCGCTCGGACCTCGCCCCGCGAGCCGATCTCGGCGACAAGCCGCTTGCATTGCTCGCCATCTTGCGCGAACAAGACGCCAGCGCGTCGCCCGCTGCGATCGAGCCCGATGCGATCGAGACGGTGACCGACGCCATCGAGAGGATCGGCGTTTGCCTTGGGCGCCAATCGTTGGAATAGGCATCGGGTATTTTGTCGGGCACTCGGCGCCGTGAATATCGCCGGGCTCGGCAGTGGCAGTGCGTGCGTTGCCCCGTCATGCTCTTTCCGGGCACGCTCGCCGGACGCCTGCATGACTGGACTGCATCGCTCGGCGCGTCGGACATGCATTCGAGCGACATCCATTGAGCCGGATCCGAGCCGTCCGCAAATGAACGCAAATGAACGCGAATGGAAGCGCATGATTGGTGCCGAAGCTCAGCAGAGTTCGGGTAGGCCGGCTCAAGGCCGAAGGCCGGAGCCGGCAGCTCAGCGACCGGCA
>JBOHYT010000219.1:0-4039 GCA_050738055.1 Rhodanobacteraceae bacterium | reverse complement strand
GAAATCGGTCAACCCGATGGCGACACCCTTGCCCTCGGCGGCGCGCTGACTTTTGCAACCGCGCGGCATGCATGGGCCGAAGGCTGTCGCGCCCTGGCCGAGGGCACACAAACGCGACTGGATCTGGCGGGCGTGACGCGCGCCGACAGTGCCGGACTTGCCTGCGTAATCGCGTTGGCGGCCGCCGCGAATCGTGCGGGTCGTCGTTTGTGGGTGATCCATTGGCCCGAAGGCCTGCACGCGCTGGCGGAGGTTTGCGGCGCGGCGTCGCTGCTGGAACCTGCTGCCGGATCGGCCTGAACGTTGCTTACCCGCCGGCGCCCAGCGGCGCTGGTCCCGAGCTGGACGGTACCGCCGGCACCGCGGCGCTCGAGGCCGGAGCCGGTTGCGCCGAGGATGCAGCAGGTGCGGGCACCCCGTTCTGATTGATGCCGTGTGATTTCTCGTAGGCCTTTTGTTGTTCGAGCAACTGGTCGAAATCTTCGCCGTTCTCCTCGGCAGGGCTGGAGCCCTGCAATTCCTCGATCGCCGACAGCGGCGGATTCCCGTAGTAAATCCGGTACAGGCGGTACTGGCGGTATGCATCGCGCATGAAGGCATACGGGTCGTAGGACGAATCGAGGATCGAGTCGAGCGGCAACGCGCTGGCACGCAGGGTTACGAGGTACGCCAAGCCCGGCAGGTACTGCGCGTTCCATGTGAAATCATGATCACGCGCATACCAGCCGAGCGGATCGAAATAGGTGTCCACCGGCATCCGCCACACGTCGCGGGCGGTGGTCGGGCCTATGAACGGCAGCACCAGATACGGCCCCTCCGGCACACCCCAATGCGCCAGCGTGACCGCGAAGTCGGTGGGATGCGCGGGCAGCTTCATTTCGCTGGCGGGATCGAAGATGCCGAGGAACCCAACCGTGCTGTTGATCACGAAACGTCCGGTGGATTGCAATGCCGGCCCCGGACGCCCCTGCAGGACCTCGTTGATGATCGAGACCGGCGTCCGCAGGTTCGAGAAGAAGTTGCCGATCAGGACTCGTTCCTTCTGGCCGGTGACCTTGACGTAGGCCTTGGCCGCCGGCCGGATCGCGACCTTGTCCGCGAACTGGTTGAACGCGAACATCTTGCGGTTGAATTTCTGCAACGGATCGTCGGTCCGCGGCGGCGCCACCGCGCAGGCGGCGAGGGCGCCGACCAGACAGGCGGTGATGACGGTGTGCGCGGCACGGGAACGGCGGGTGCGAGGCATGCGTCGTGAGTATGGTCGGCGGGCTTGCGTTGCAAGGGTGCGATTGTAAGCGTGCTCACCCCCGGTACGCGAAAATGGCCAGTCGCGGAGGCGGGCGTGGTTCAGAAAATGGCGTGGGCGGCCGCAGCAGTCGACAACGGCACCAGTGCTGGTACAATCTGGAGGTTTACAAGACTAACGGAAACGCACATGGCCCGCATCACCGTGGAAGACTGCCTGAAGGTGGTCGACAATCGTTTTGAACTGGTCCTGATGGCCACGCGCCGCGCGCGCCAACTCGAAAACGGCATCGAATCCACCGTCGACCCCGAAAACGACAAGCCGACGGTGCTGGCGCTGCGCGAAATCGCCGAGCACACCATCGACATGCCGACCATCGACGAGATCGACCGTGTCGAACGCGAACGTCGCGACCGCGAAGCCATGGAATGGGCTGCCGCGGAAGTGGACGAGGACATGGCCAAGGGCGCCGACGAACTGTAAGCGCGTCGCGCTCGCGTCTCCCATCTCCTGTCTCTCGATGGTGGACAGTGCGGCGGGTCAAGACCCGCCCTACGTCTCCCGTCTCCCGATTCCCGATTCCCGTCTCCGTATTGACTCGCGCCGCCGGCGTATCTAGCTTGCGGTGATGCGCAGGCGCAAAACGAAATCCACGGGGAAAGGCGTCCAGATGCTGCGGCCGGGCGCCGAACCCGTCGAGACCGCGGCGATCGACGCGCTCGCCGAGCAGCTCGCGACGTATCTTTCGCCCGAGCAGATCGAGCGGGTGCGCGGCGCCTACGCGGTCGGCGCGCACGCCCACGCCAGCCAGCGCAGGAAGAGCGGTGAGCCCTACATCACGCATCCGCTGGCGGTGGCCGCGATCCTCGCAGGCCTGCGGCTGGATGCGGAAACCATCATCGCGGCGATCCTGCACGACACGCTGGAGGACACCGGGCTGACCCGCGTGCAGCTCGAGAGCGGTTTCGGGACCACGGTCACCGAACTCGTCGATGGCGTCACCAAGCTCGAGCGCGTGGATTTCGCGAGCCGTCTGGAGGCCGATGCGGAAAGCTTCCGCAAGATGCTGCTGGCGATGGCCCGCGACCTGCGCGTGATCCTGATCAAGCTCGCCGACCGCCTGCACAACATGCGCACGTTGTCCGCGATGGCGCCCGATGCCCGGCGCCGGATCGCGCGCGAAACCCTGGAGATCTACGCACCGATCGCGGCGCGGCTCGGCATGAACGCGATCCGCGGCGAACTGCAGGATCTCGGCTTCCGCAGCCTGTACCCCGACCGCTACAAGATCATCGCCTCGCGGATCAATCGCACCGTGGGCGACCGCCGCGAGTCGATGGCTGTGATCGAACAGGCGCTGGCCGAACGGCTGGCATCCGACGGGATTCCGGTGCGGATCATCAGCCGCATCAAGTCGCCCTACAGCATCTGGTCGAAAATGAAGGCGGAGCACAAGACCTTCGCGGAGGTAATGGACGTCTGTGGCATTCGTCTGGTGACCGACAGCGTCGCGCATTGCTACCAGGCGCTTGGGTCCGCGCATTCGCTGTTCAAGCCGGTCGAAGGACGCTTCAAGGACTTCATCGCGATCCCCAAGGCCAACGGCTACCAGTCGCTGCACACCGTGCTGTTCGGGCCTTTCGGGGCGCCCATCGAGATCCAGATCCGCAGCGAGGACATGAACACCGTCGCCGAACGCGGCGTCGCGGCGCACTGGTCGTACAAGAACGAAGGCACGCCGCCCAACAGCGCGCAATCGCGTGCGCGCGCCTGGGTCGAAACCCTCGCCGACAGCCAGGCGGCGACGCCCTCGTCGCTGGAGTTCCTGGAAAACGTCAAGGTCGACCTGTTCCCCGACGAGGTGTACCTGTTCACGCCGGCCGGCGACATCCAGGCGCTGCCCCGCAACGCGACTGCTCTGGACCTGGCGTTCGCGGTGCACACGGATGTCGGGATGCACGCGGTCGCGGCGCGCATCGATGGCAAGCTGGCGTCGCTGCGTTCGCAGCCGGCGTCCGGGCAGACCGTCGAGGTCATCACCGCGCCATCCGCCGCGCCGAATCCCTCGTGGCTCGATTTCACGGTGAGCGGCAAGGCGCGCGCGGCGATCCGCCAGTACCTGAAGCGCCTGCAGCACGAGGACGCGATCGACTTCGGACACCGGATGCTGGAAAGCGCGCTGGATGCCAAGGGTTCCAGCCTCGACGCAATTCCGCCGGAGGTGCTCGACCGGTTTCTGGCCGAACAAAACCTCCGGCGACTGGAAGACCTCTTGTCCGACATCGCGCTCGGCAACCGGATGCCCGACCAGGTTGCGGCGAAGCTGACCGAAATGGGCGGACCGGTGATCGGTGCCGCGCTGCACCGTTCGGAGAAGATCCGCATCAGCGGGGCCGAGCGCGGGATCCTCAGTTTCGGCAACTGCTGCCACCCGTTGCCGGGCGACGACATCGTCGGGTACCTGTCGCCCGGCAAGGGCATCGTGGTGCACCGCGTCGAGTGTCCGAACGTCGTCGAACTCGCCAAGCTGCCCGAGCGCCGTGTCGAGATCGGCTGGGACAAGCAGGTACAGGGCGACTACCACGTGGAATTGCGGGTCGAGGTCGTCAACCGGCCCGGCGTGCTGGCGACGGTGTCGGCCGCGATCGCCGAAGCCAGTTCCAACATCGAGGACGTCAAATACATTGAACGCACCATCCAGGCGGCCACCCTGATCTTCGCGATCGAGGTGAAACATCGCAAGCACCTCGCCGACGTGATGCGGCGGATCCGCAACACCAAGGTGGTGAACGG